>NZ_BAAJYR010000002.1:0-112436 GCF_057546605.1 Acidovorax sp. KPB24-03
AGGTCAGGTGCTGCAGCGCCAGTTCGCCTTTGCCCTGCACCTGGGTGTCGTAGCGCCAGACCTGCGCGCCGGTGGTCGCGTCGAGCGCAATGACCGACTGGTGCGGGGTGCACAGGTACAGGCGGTTGCCGACCTTCAGCGGCGTGACCTCGAAGGTCGTCTCCTGCGGATCGCCGGGCTCGCCGCGCACGTCGCCGGTGCGGTACTGCCAGGCGACCTCCAGGCCGCGCACGTTGTCGGGGGTGATCTGGCCCAGCGGGGAGTAGCGCTGGCCCTCGCCGGTGCGGCCGTAGGCATGCCATTCGCCGGGCGGGATGGTGCCGTTGTCGCCAGGGCTGCCAGCCGCGGCGGGCACCGCCGTGGTGGGGGTGGGGGCGGCATGCGCGGCGAAGGCGCCGGGTACGTCGTGCGCGTCATGGAACCACGAGGCCACGGCCACGGCCAGAAAGGCCGCCAGCGTCACGCCCAGCGCGCGGCGCGGGCCGCGCTGCGATGGCGAGACCAGGCCGCGGGACACCCAGGGCGTGAGCAGCAGCACCCCCAGCACGAAGAACACGTCGCCCCGTGCAGCAAGCGGCCACCAGTCCAGCCCGGCCTCCCACAGTGACCACAGCAGCGTCACCAGCACCAGCCCGGCATAAACCCACAGGGCGGCGGGGTTGCGCTGGGCCAGCATCCAGCCGGCGAGCAGGGTGGCCAGGCCCGCGGGCAGGTAGTACCACGAGCCGCCCAGGGCGATGAGCCAGACCCCGCCGACGCCGATGGCCAGGCCGATCACGACGAGAAGCACCCCCAGGAAAACAGGCGCGTGGCGTTGGTTGGGCATGACCATTCCTCTTGAATAGGCAGTTCCCGGGCATGGCCTGCGGCCGGATGTGCGGGGGTTGGGGCTGGGAAGCGGCACGCTGGAAGTCGCGTGCGCCGGGGGTGACGTTAAGCGGGCACCCCGCGCCGCCGTGTCGGTTCCGCCCGTCGCCCCATGTAGGACGAACGCACCGGGCCCCGGCACCGGTGCTTTGGAGCCTTGCATGACGCGTGCGCGACAGGGCCTCAGGGTTTCCGGCCTGCAGGGATGGGGCTGCCCTGCGCTGCAATGGTGGTTGCTTACTTTGCGAGAACCGACCGACCATGCAGCGCCGCCATCTCATGCAGCTCGGGGCCGCGGCCCTGGCCGCCCCCGCCCTCACCGCCCGTGCCCAATCCTTTCCCGCCCGGCCCATCAAGCTGGTGATCGCCTTCCCGGCCGGCGGGCCCACCGACATCACCATGCGCGTGCTGGCCGACAGCGCCGGCAAGGCGCTGGGCCAGCCGGTCATCGTGGACAACAAGCCCGGCGCCGGCGGCACGCTGCCCGCGCAGCTGCTGCAGTCCTCGGCGGCCGACGGCTACACCGTGGCGCAGATCCCGCTGGGCGTGTTCCGCATGCCCTACACCACCAAGATCAACTGGGACCCGGTCAAGGACATCACCTATGTGCTGAACGTCACGGGCTACGCCTTCGGCGTGGTGGTGCCGGCCGACTCGCCGTTCAAGACCTGGGCGGACTTCGTGGCCTATGCCAAGGCCAACCCCGGCAAACTCAGCTACGGCTCCACCGGCACGCTGACCAGCCCGCACCTCACCATGGAGCTGGCCGCGCAGCAACTGGGCCTGCAACTGCTGCACGTGCCGTACAAGGGCAGCGCCGACCTGATGCAGTCCATCCTGGGTGGGCAGATCATGGCCGCGGCCGACTCCACCGGCTTCGCGCCGCAGGTCGAGGCGGGCAAGCTGCGCGTGCTGAACACCTGGGGCGCCGAGCGCCTGGCGAAATTCCCCGATGCGCCCACGCTCAAGGAGCTGGGCATCGACGTGGTGCAGAACTCGCCCTTCGGCATCGGCGCGCCCAAGGGCACGCCGCCGGACGTGGTCAAGCGCCTGCACGATGCGTTCAAGCAGGCGATGGACCAGGAGTCCTACCGCACCGCGCTGGCGCGATACGACATGGTGCCGATCTACATGGACAGCGCGCGCTACCGCCAGTTCGCGCAGGACACCTTCACGCGCGAGAAGGCACTGGTGGAAAAGCTGGGCCTGGGCAAGCCGCTGTAATCCCTCGCGCACCGGGATGGAGCGCCGCTTGCGATGGATCGATTTGCTATGAAAATAATAGCTACAAGGGCAATATTTTCTAGGGCATGCGCCCTATCGCACCCAAAATGGCCTGCGCGACCTCGGCAAAGCCCGCGCCGCGCTCGCCCCGGGTGACGTAGCGCGGCCGGTGGCGCAGCTGCGGCACGAAGCGCGCCACGTTCGCCACGCCCACGCTGTGGGCGAAGCGCTCGAACATCAGCTGGTCGTTGGTGGAGTCGCCCACGTAGACCCATCGGTCGATCTCGGCGTCCAGGTCGCGCCCCAGGCGCTCGCGCACGATCCAGCGGGCGCCCTCCAGCTTGTTGTGCGCCCCGAACCAGCCGTTGACGTGGATGCTGCTCACCGTGGCATGCATGCCCGCCGCGTGCAGGCGGTCCACCACCTGGTCGATGGCGGCCTGCGGCAGGTGCACGAACTCGCTGTGGTCGATGGCGATGTCGCACTCGCGCCCGGCGGAATCGGTGGCGCGGCGCGCGCCCGGCACCTCGCGCTCGATCTGCGCCAGCACGGCCTGCATCCGCGCGTAGTTGGCCGCCCGCGTCGGCGCATCCTGTTGATACCATTTCGATAGCACGATGCCGGCGTTTTCATTGTGCTCGAGGGCATTCTGGTTCCGCTCCGCCACCAGCGCCACCGCGCCGTTCTCCGCCACGATGGCGTCCACGGGCCACGCGGCCGCGAAGGGCTCGCTCCAGCCCACGGGGCGCCCGGTGATCGGGATCACATGCAGGCCCGCCGCTTTCAGGTCCGCGATGGCGGCCAGCGCATCGGCAGTGATGGCGCCATCGGTGGTGAGGGTGTCGTCGATGTCGGTGAACACCCCGGCGAGGGTGGCCGGCGGCTGCCAAGCGGCCAGAGGCTGCAAGGTGGCGGGGAGGGGGGAGGGCGAAGGCATGGCGGTGGCAGGGAAAGGCGTGGCCGGAAAGTAGGGGGACGCGCGATCAGGGCCTGGGCCGCCCGCGGGGGCGTCCCCAGGCCCTCAGCGCTTGGCGAACTCGATGATGGCCCGGTAGAAGCGGTCGGAGCCGTCCTTCGTGTTGTCCGGGCCCAGCTCCATGCGGTTCACGCCGTTTTCGGCGCTGCCCTTGAACCGGTTCGGAATGACGGAAAAGTAGTACGGGCTGATGAACCGCGCGCCGCCGGCGTAGTGCGACTGCATGGCCGCCAGGTGGGCGCCGTCGCGCTTCCACTGCTGTGGATTGAATTCGGGCACGCCGTAGTCGGCGATCTTGCGTTCGGCCAGGAACCCACGCACCCAGTCGCTGTCGGTGGCGCCGCCATACAGGTTGATGCCGTGCTTCCAGGGCAGCGAGCCGTGCAGGGTCTGGTCCGCCGCGAAGAGCTGCGGGTTCCAGGAGGAGTTCACGTTGGGCACGATCTGGTGGGAGTACAGCTTGTCGGCCGGCAACCCTTCGCTCGAGGCGATGCGGTGGAACTCGCCCAGCAGCCGCGCCACCTGCTGCTCGCGGTAACGGTTCCAGTCCCGCGCCAGCGGATTGAAGAGCACGCCCTGCTGCGGCTTGGGCAGGTCGAGCCACGAGCGCACGCCGGGCAACTCGCTCGCGGCCTTCATGCCGAAGACCTCCGGCGGGCGGCGGTTGGGCGGTGCCACGCGGCGGTCGCGCGGCATCACCGTGAATTCGGTCTGCGCCACCTCGAAGCGCGCTCCGCCCACGCGCGCCACGATCTGCGCCATGTGCTTGCCGGGGCGCAGGGCGCTGAAGTCCACGTCGGTGCGAAAGCCCACGTTCGGCGTGGTGACCTCGTCCAGCGCGCGGTACACGTCCAGCCGGTTGTAGCCGCGCGCCACCGGGCCGATGTAGCGCGCATCCAGGTACAGGTCGAGGCCGGTCACGCGGCCTGCGGGGTCCCACAGCCAGCCGGAGAGCGGCAGGGTGCCGTCGGCAAAGGCGTCGTAGTGCTCGCCCAGGCTGCTGGCCGGCTCGCGGCTCACATCGTGCGACGGGGCGGGAACGGTGTTGAACGCGGCGTAGGCCGTCCCGGCCTGCCGGTTCAGCGCCGCGATGCTGCCGTACTGCTTGGCCAGGTAGGCCTGGAAGCCCGCCACCGAGGCCGGGCTGTAGTCGGTGGTGCGGATGTTCTGGTACTCGCCCATGCCGTGTTCGAAATCAGGGAACAGGTGGTGCAGTTCGCCCGCGAGCGTGATGGCGACGATGCGCTGCTGCTGCTCCGCAGGCAGGGCCTTGATGCGCCGGGCCACGTAGCGCAGGGCCTCGTAGCGGTAGCGGTTGACCGGAATGCTCGCATCCGTCTCCAGCGTGTAGGGCGCGATGCGGTAGCCGAAATAGCCCAGCTCCAGCGGCTTGCCCCCGGGCAGTTGCATGAGGTTGCGCGGGTCTTTCTCCAGCTCGTCGGTCAGGGGGCCGGCGGAGTCGAAATGGTCCCCGGCCAGGTACAGCACGACGGGGCGTTTCACATCGGCGACGAGCTGCAGGAATTCATCGACCCGCGCCGTGTCGATCTCCCAGCCCGTGGCGGTCCTGCGGTACAGCGCCAGCAACTGGAGCGTGGACGTGAAGCCGATCTGCACCTGACCGCGCGGGCCGCCGGGCTCCAGTGTGTCGAGCAGGCGGTTGATCGCTGCCGCGCCCGTGCGCTTGCGCGCGCGGCACAGATCGATGGCGGCTTCGTAGGTCTTGATCCGCGGATCGTTGGCGGCCTCGTCGCACACCATCGTGCCGACGATGGTCGGGGCGACGATGAACGGCGCGCGCGCCGGGCGGGGGGGCGGTGTCCGCGTGCGCAGCGGCTCCCAGCAGGGACAGTGCCGCCGCCAGAATCCGGTGAGCGTTGAAAAAGCGCATGGCAGAGTGTCCGTCAAGGAAAAGAACTGCAAGGCCATGTCCGGCCGTGCAGAAGGGCCCCGGTGGGGGCTGGGAAAAAGCGGATCCTCAGGGCGGGCTGAGCGCCTTTTCCCGGTAGAAACGTCCTTCGCTGGCCTCGTACAGGCCCAGATCGCCGAACTGCATGCGCGTGCCCGGCTTGCAGTGGAACTCCATCGTCAGGCGCCCTGGCGGGCCGGGCATCACCAGCGGCATCGTGCCCCAGGTGATGTCCTGTCCGGCCTTCAGTCCGTCCAGGCGCACGAGGCTGGCGCGTGCGGCACCGTCGGGCCGGGTGTAGCCCACCCACAGGCGCTGGCACTGGCCTTCCAGGCGCTCCAGCGGCAGCCGCAGGATGGAGATGCCATCCATCTTGAAGGCCTTCGCGCGCCACTCGACCAGGGCTTTCCCGGACGCCATGGGCACCTCGGCCGCGAACGGGTCGCCCTCCCACCCCTGGGTCTGGACCGTGCCAGGCTCGGCCATCTGCAGCAGCACGGGATGCCCGAGGCTCAGGTCGGGCATGAGCGGCGTGCTGGCGCGCAGGTGGTAGTAGCCCAGCCCGATGCCCGCCACGATGGTGGCCAGGGCGCTGCCCAGGGCCATGCCCCGGCGTGGCTGGCGCCACAGCATCGCCACGCCTTGTGCGGCCAGCAGCACGAACAGGATGTCTAGCGCGCTGATGCTGTAGCGCGGGTTGTAGAGCACCGGCACGTGCACCGCGCACTGGTAGGCCGCGGCGCCGGTGGCCATCCACACCATCAGGTGCCGGCGCCCGCCCCACGCACCCAGGCATGCCAGGATCACCAGCACCACGCGCCAGGACCGGTCGTTCATGACATGGCGGTCCAGGTGCGCGCGGCTGAAGAACAGCACGGCACCGAGCTTTTGCACGTACATCTGCGCCAGCACCGGGAAGGGCGTTTCGCGCAGCATGGTCTTGGCCACGGCCATCAGGCGGCGGTCGCCCTCGATCGAAAGGTGCCCCTGGCCGTCCGTGATGGTGGACTCATCATGGACCAGTCCGAAGTACGGCGGCTCGTAGCCGGACAGCACGGGGTTGCTGCCGAAGTACAGCGCCGCGCCTGTGCCCGTGGCGACAATGGGCCGGCCGAATTCCTCGTTTTGCCGCGCCATGTAGGCGCCCACCAGCGCGAGGGCGATCAGGTGCACCGCCGCGATGCGCACGGCCGCGCCTCGTTGCGCGCCCTGCAGCTTGCGCGATGCGGCGAAGAACGCCACCACGGCGAACGGCAGCCAGTACATGTAAGTTCCGCGGGTCAGGGTGGCCGCGGCGAGGGCCAGGCCCGCCAGGACCACGGCGCCGATCCGCCAGCGCGCTGCGCGCGTACCGGCCGTGGTGTCTACCGCATAGGTGGTGGCCCAGAGCCACACGGCAACCAGGAACACGAAGGGCGCTTCGCCCATGAGGACCGCCCCGGCCTCCACCAGCATGTGGGGCAGCACGAACAGCCAGGCCGCGGCGGCGGCGGCCACGCGGCCGCCGATCTTGCGTGCGGCATCGAACGTGAGCACCAGCGCCACGAGCGAGATCGCGAGATTCGCCGCCTTCACGGCCACCGGGTCCGCCCCCGAAAGCGCCATGTAGACGACTGCGCCGGGCGCCACCTTGAGCATCTTCGGATCGCTGAACAGCTGCGCTGCGTCCTCCAGCAACTGGCGCGCCAGCGGCAGGTAGGTGTGCAGCGAGTCGAACGGGATTTCCACCCGCGTGAGCACTTCCACCGTGCGCGCCGCGTAGAAGATGAGGGGCACGACCAGTCCCCACAGCATCCAGTGCAGTGTGGCGCGCTCGGACGGTGCGAGGGTGTGGCTGTCGTTGGGAGCGATGTGGCCCGGGGAGACGCTCATGGCGCGGCCTTCCCGGCTGGATCGGCGGCGGCATCGAGGTCGTCCGGATGCAGGTAGGTGCTCAGGGGCTCGGTGGGCACGCTGCCCACGTCGTAGTGCAGGAACGCCACCAGGAACTGGATGCCGATGAGCACCGGCAGCGCCGCCAGCATCACGGTGCCGCTCGTGGCCGGATGGGTGCCGTAGGCGCTGTTGATCCAGTGCATCGCCCCGAACAGGCCCCCCGCCAGCAGCAAAAGCATGCCGAAGAGGCTGTAGATCGAGCCCACGTTGAAGTCGCGCACCAGGTAGCTGTACACGTAGCGCCGGGCCAGGCGCGAGGCGTGCTTTTTCAGGAATTCGGGCAGGACCTTGCCGATCTTGAGGTTCGATTCTTCGTCCGCGTACACGGCGTCCATGGGCACGTCGCGCACCACCGCCCGCAGCGTGTTCAAGCGGAACAGCATGTCGGTTTCGAAGAAATAGCGGCGCTCCAGCTTGTCCAGCGGAAGCTCGCGCAGCACGCTGGTGTGGATGGCGGTGTAGCCGTTCGTCGGGTCCATGATGGACCAGTAGCCGCAGCTGAGCTTGGTCATGAACGACAGCACGGCATTGCCGAACAGGCGCATCCCGGGCATGCCGCGCACCGATTCGGGCCGGAAGAAGCGGTTGCCCTTTGTGTAGTCGGCCCGGCCGTCCTGGATGGGGCGCACGAACAGCGGCAGCAGGCGGGGGTTCATCTGGCCGTCGCCGTCGATCTTGACCACGATGTCGATGCCGTCCGCGACGGCCTGGCGGTAGGCCGTGACCACGGCCCCGCCCACGCCCTGGTTCTCGGGGTTGAACAGCACCTGCACGCGCGGGTCGGTGCAGTGCTGCTGGACGAAGGCGCCGCTGCCGTCGGGGCAGGCGTCGTCCACCGCGTAGATGCGGGACACGCTGGCCGGAATCGTGCGGATCACCTCCAGCACATGCTGGGTGACCTTGTAGCAGGGGATGGCGACCGCGACGCTCATGGTGTGCTTCGTCATGCCGAAGCCCTCCCCGCCACGGCGATGCCTGCCAGGATCAGCGCGCCCCCGATGAAGGTCTGCAGATGCAGCGGCTCTTCCAGGAACAGCCACCCCAGCGCCGGCACGATCAGGAAGGCCAGGCCCATGAACGGATAGGCCAGGTGCAGCGGCGCGCTGCGCAGCACCCAGATCCACAGCAGCGTGGTCACGCCGTAGAGCGCCAGGGCCACGATGAGCCAGCCGTTGAAGATCCAGTCGGTCAGCACCGGCTGGGCCGGCAGCATCATGGCGGCCTTCTTGAACAGCAGTTGCCCGAGCGAGATGCCGAGCACGCACAACAGGGTCAGGGACGTGAGTAAAAGGGACATGGTGAGAAGGCTGGGGGCGTGTCATGCCGACACGGAGCGGGCCGGGCCGGGGCGGCGCAAGGCGAAAGCGGGAAGCAGGGCCAGGGGCAGGGTGAAAAACGGCAGGAGGTAACGGTATTCGCCCGCTGTGGACAGCAGGAAGATGGCCACCAGCTGCACGGCCATGGGCAACGCCACGATCAGCAGGGGCAGGTCGCGCCGGGCGATGCCCCGGCACAGGGCCCACGCCAGCAAAAGCATGCCGAGCCAAGGGGTCCACAGCAGCCACCGCCATGCATGGCTGGCCTTTTGCAGGGCGATGAAGCGGCGCTCCACGCCGCGCAGGTCGAACTGGCGAAAGACCGACACCCCCTGCGTGCGCTGCAGCACGTAGGTGGCGTAGGTCACGGAGGGAAAGCCGCCCTGCGCGAGCGCGGCGGCCAGGAAGACGTTGACCCGGCTGGCGATGAAGTCGGGCAGGTTCTGCCAGAGGTTGTAGGTGAGGAATTCACGCACCAGCGCCTTCTGGTCCGGCTGCGGCAGTCCTTGCACCTGCGGTCCCTCGGGGTGGAAGACGAGCATGTCCCAGTACGCCGGGTCGGCATAGGCCTGCAGTTGCGGCAGGGGGCGGTAGCGCCCGAGCATCTCGATCGTCGCAGGCGACACCTTGGGCCGGTCCAGCACCCAGGGATCGTTCATGTGGGGATACTGGTCCCACAGGCGGTTCATGGCCCGGGGCTTGAGAAAGTTCACGGTCTCGAAGACCACCATGGGATAGACGGCTTCCTGTGTCCTGGACGGATGCAGCTGGTGGCCCGCGAACATCGCCGCGCACACCGCACCGATGACCGCCGCCAGCGTCCAGCGGCTGCGGCGCTCCAGCACCAGCAGCACGGCGACCGCCGGCAGCAGAAAGACGATGCCGTTCGGCCGGGCGAAGGCCGCGAAGGGCAGCGCCACGGCCACCATGGCCAGCGAGGCCGCGCCCATCGTGCGCTGGCGGGCGGCCAGCCACAGCTCGAACAGCAGGCCGCAGGACGCCACGGCGAAGATGCCGTCCGGGTACAGCGTGCCCATGAAGTAAATCATGTGCGGCGCCAGACACACCAGCACCAGCACCACCGCGAAGCTCTTTCTCAGGCCCTGCCGCCAGTACCACGCGAGCATGCGGGCGAAGATCAGCGCGCACAGGCACAGCAGCACCGCCACGGGCACCTCCACCCGCCGCGTGCCTTCGTAGAACAGGCGCACGAAGTAGTACCAGAAGACGGTCTTGCCGGAGCGGAAGTCGCCTGCGCGCTCCACCTCCAGCAGGATGGAGACCGAGTCTTCCCCCAGGATGCCCGGCCAGAAGGCCATCAGCCAGGTGCCGTACAGCGCCATCAGGGCGCTCCAGATCACCAGGAACGGGGTGGCTGCCCGCCAGCCATCCCGCGGGGCGCGGACCGCGCGGGCAATGGACGGAGATGGCAGCGTCGCTCCCACGGCCGGGCGATGGTCTGCGCTCAACCGGCGGCCTGCAGCGCCAGGCCGGCGTGCTCGCGCAACGGGTGGAAATGGATCTTGGGAAACCGCTCCTGGGCCAGGCGCACGTCGTAGGGCGAGGTGCACAGGTAGGCCAGCGTGTCGGCTGCGTCGTGCGCGAGCCGCAGCGGGTAGGCGTCAGTGAACGCCCGCAGGTCGGCCGGGCTGTCGGCGGTGATCCAGCGGGCGCCGGTGTACTGGCAGCCCTCCAGCCGCACGTCGGCGTCGTATTCGGTCTTGAGGCGGTGCTGCACCACTTCGAACTGCAACTGGCCCACCGCGCCCAGCAGCATGGCACCGCCGGCGTCGGGCTTGAAGACCTGGATCGCGCCTTCCTCACCGAGCTGGGCCAGGCCCTGCTGCAGCTGCTTGGTGCGCAGCGGGTTCTTCAGGATGACCGTCATGAACAGTTCGGGCGCGAAGAACGGCAGGCCGGTGAACTGCAGGCTGGCGCCGTCGGTGATGGTGTCGCCCAGTTGCACGCCGCCATGGGTGGTGAAGCCGATGATGTCGCCGGCATAGGCCTCTTCCACCGCCTCGCGGCGCTGCGACATGAAGGTCACCACGCTGGTGGGGCGCAGTTCCTTGGCGGTGCGCTGCACCTTGAGCTTCATGCCCGGCGTGTACCGGCCCGAGGCCACGCGCACGAAGGCGATGCGGTCGCGGTGGTTGGCGTCCATGTTGGCCTGCACCTTGAACACCACGCCCGAGAAATTCTGGTCTTCGGGCTGCACGGTCTTCTCGACCGGCTGCTTGTTCACCTGCAGGCTGCTCAGGCGGGGACGCGGCGAGGGGGCCAGGTCCACCAGCGCATCCAGCACTTCCATGACCCCGAAGTTGTTCACGCCGGAGCCGAAGAACACCGGCGTCTGCTTGCCGGCGAGGAAGGCCTCGTGGTCCCAGGTGGGCGAGGCGCCCACGGCGAGTTCCATGCTCTCGATGGCGGCGTCGAATTCGCTGCCGAAGCGCGCGCGCAGGTTGGCGGCGTCCGACAGGGGAATGGTCTCGAAGTCCTGCGGGCGGCGCTCGCTGCCCGACTCGAACACCGTCATGGCCTGCGTGCGCAGGTTGATGATGCCGCCGAAACCCTTGCCCTGGCCCACGGGCCAGGTCATGGGCACGCAGGGCATGCCCAGCTCGCGCTCGACCTCGTCCAGGATGTCCAGCGGTTCGCGCACTTCGCGGTCCATCTTGTTCACGAAGGTGATGATGGGCGTGTCGCGCTGGCGGCAGACCTCGATCAGGCGGCGCGTCTGCGCCTCCACGCCGTTGGCCGCGTCGATCACCATCAGGGCCGAATCGACGGCGGTGAGCACGCGGTAGGTGTCTTCCGAGAAGTCCTTGTGGCCCGGCGTGTCCAGCAGGTTCACCACGTGGTCGCGGTAGGCCATCTGCATGACCGAGCTGGCCACCGAGATGCCGCGCTGCTTTTCGATCTCCATCCAGTCGCTGGTGGCGTGGCGGCTGGCCTTGCGGCCCTTGACCGCGCCCGCGATCTGGATCGCGCCCGAGAACAGCAGCAGCTTTTCAGTGAGCGTGGTCTTGCCCGCGTCCGGGTGGGAAATGATGGCGAAGGTGCGGCGGCGCCGTGTTTCGGAGACGTAGGACACAGTGTTTTTTTGGTGAGGGGCGCGGCGCACGCGGGTGGGCCGAAGTACGGGCGCCAGGGCCGGCGCGCTGGCGTGCCGCCGCGGAGGGCGCCCGCGGAAAAGTGGCCGTATTCTAATGGCGGCCCTCGTGCCGGACCTCGGTGGGACCGCCCCGGCCCGGCCCCGGGGCCGCCGCCTTGGCCCCTCGAAGGGGTCAGGGAGCCGCTTGGGGCGTCACGGGCGCCCGCCCGAACCACCGCTTGAGCCGCAGCGCCGGCGATTCCACCAGATGCCAGGAGGCATAGCCTGCCACGGCGGCCAGCGCCACCGACAGCAGCAGGCTCGGAATGAACGCCAGATCGGGCCAGAGCGCATACACCGACTGCTGCACCGGACAGCCGTACAGATAGATGCCGTACGACGGGTCCCCGCCGCGCTGCAGGAAGGCCAGCGCGGGCACGTTCAGCGAGCCGATATGGATCAGCAGCGGCGGCAGCAGGAGCAGGCCCGCTGTGTGCTCCATCTGCAATCCGAAGAACAGCATGGCGGCCAGCGGCGCCAGCAGGAGCAGCAGCCGGCCGGAGCGGGCCTGGAATGCATCGCGGAAGACGGCGATGAGCGCGCCATAGGTGAAGTAGGCGGGGTATTCGAACCAGTGCTGCATCTCGCCGGTCAGGTCGGCATTGCGCGCGGTGAGAAAGAACGCGAGATAGGCCACAGCGGCGAGGCCGGCGAGCCAGCGAGACCGGAACACGCCCAGCAACCCTGCGCCTGCCAGCACCAGGTAGCACAGGCTTTCTATCGGGATGGTCCACAAGGGCCCGTTCATCAGGTGCTTGATCGGGTTGTTTTCGAACACGCCCGGCAGGTAGGGGTAGTCCCTGATCAGCAGCAGGTTGCGAAAGTAGCCGAGCGTATCGGGGTGGGCCAGAAAGTCCGCGGCCGGCATCGAGTTGAAGAAGATTCCGAACAGAAAGACGTTGGTGAGCACGGCGAACAGCACCCCGGGCCAGATCCGCAGGAACCGCTTGGACAGGAACGCCAGCACCTTGGGCTGGCGCAGCCAGCTCTGGGTGACGAGGTAGCCGCTGATCGTGAAGAACGTCATCACCGCCACGCCACCCACCATGTCGGAATGCAGCCAGGTGGGCGACGCGGTGTGCGTGATGTGGAAGTGGTGGCTGAAGATCACCGCGCTCGCCGCGCAGATGCGCATCAGATCGAACAGGTTGCCCCGGTGCTGTGTGGACATTGTCTCTGGGTTCTTCTGGCCCTTTGCGGGCGTATCGCTGGTTGTCTTGTTGTCAGGCCGGCACCTCGAATCCATGCCGGTCTCTGCTCTGTAGCGTGCCACGGTCGGCGCGCTGGCATGGGCGCGAAGCGCGATGTCCTTATAATCGCCGCTTTCCGAGGAGCGTTGCAGCGTCTTTACCCCCGGTGCCCGGTGTGCGGCAGGGACGCGAGGCTCGGATCATCATTTTGCAACGACGCTCGCCCACGCTTCTTGTGCGGTGAGTGAGCCATTCCCCTCCGATGCGTGGTTTTTTACCTTCTTTACCGGAGAAAACCATGAGCGCAGTTCTCAAGCCCCAGGCCGACCAGGCCATCGCCGACCTTTCCCTTGCCGCATGGGGCCGCAAGGAAATCCGCATCGCCGAGACCGAAATGCCCGGCCTGATGGCCATCCGCGACGAGTTCGCGGCCAGCCAGCCGCTCAAGGGCGCGCGCATCACCGGCTCGCTGCACATGACGATCCAGACCGCCGTGCTGATCGAAACGCTCAAAGCCCTGGGCGCCGACGTGCGCTGGGCTTCGTGCAACATCTTCTCCACCCAGGACCACGCCGCTGCCGCCATCGCCGCCACGGGCACGCCGGTGTTCGCCATCAAGGGCGAGTCGCTGGAAGACTATTGGGACTACACCCACCGCATCTTCGACTTCGGTCCCAAGGGCAGTGCGGGCGAAGGCCCCAACATGATCCTGGACGACGGCGGCGATGCCACGCTGCTGATGCACCTGGGCCAGCGCGCCGAGAAGGACGCCTCCCTGGTCGCCGGCAACGGTGCCAGCGAGGAAGAGCGCATCCTGTTCGCCGCCATCCGCAAGAAACTGTCGGAAGACGCGACCTGGTACACCCGCAAGTCGGCCGAGATCATCGGCGTGACGGAAGAAACCACCACCGGCGTGCACCGCCTGAACGAGATGTCCGCCAAGGGCACGCTGCTGTTCCGCGCGATCAACGTGAACGACTCGGTCACCAAGTCCAAGTTCGACAACCTGTACGGCTGCCGCGAGTCGCTGGTGGACGGCATCAAGCGCGCCACCGACGTCATGATCGCCGGCAAGGTCGCCGTGGTGGCCGGCTACGGCGACGTGGGCAAGGGCTCCGCCCAGGCGCTGCGCGCGCTGTCGGCCCAGGTGTGGGTCACCGAGATCGATCCCATCAACGCCCTGCAGGCCGCCATGGAAGGCTATCGCGTGGTGACCATGGACTACGCCGCCGACAAGGCCGACATCTTCGTGACGACGACGGGCAACAAGGACATCATCACCCACGACACCATGGTGAAGATGAAGGACCAGGCCATCGTCTGCAACATCGGCCACTTCGACAACGAGATCGACGTCGCGTCGATCGAGAAGTACGAATGGGAAGAGATCAAGCCCCAGGTGGACCACATCACCTTCCCGGACGGCAAGAAGATCATCCTGCTGGCCAAGGGCCGCCTGGTGAACCTGGGCTGCGGCACGGGCCATCCGAGCTTCGTGATGTCGTCGTCGTTCGCCAACCAGACCATCGCGCAGATCGAGCTCTTCACCAAGCCCGATGCCTACGAGGCCGGCAAGGTCTACGTGCTGCCCAAGCTGCTGGACGAGAAGGTCGCGCGCCTGCACCTGAAGAAGGTCGGCGCCATGCTGACCGAACTGACGGACTCGCAGGCCGCCTACATCGGCGTGAGCAAGAGCGGCCCCTACAAGCCCGACACCTACCGCTACTGATCGGGCGGGGCTTCGCGCCCCGGGGCGGCGGCCGGTGACTCCGGCCTGTTTGCCCTGTTTTGCTATAAAAATAATAGCTTCTTGCGCTAGATAAATATGCGCTGGAGGCCCTTTTGACTCTGAAAAGGACGGGCGCATGCGCGCAGACGTGTATCTGGTGGACAAGGGCCACGCCGCGACCCGGTCGCAGGCGCAGCGCCTGATCGCGGCCGGCGTGCAATGGCGGCTGGCACCCAGCCTGCCCTGGCACAAGGTGGCCAAGAACGGTGACGAGATTCCGGACATCGCCGAAGTGCAGTTGCTCGACCAGTCCGAGGCGCGCTACCTCTCGCGCGGCGGCCTCAAGCTGGAAGGCGCGCTCGTGTCCGCGGGCCTGGACGTGGCGGGCTGGCGCTGCCTGGACGTGGGCCAGAGCACCGGGGGCTTTACCGACTGCCTGCTGCAGCGCGGCGCGGCCCAGGTGATCGGCGTGGACGTGGGCCACAGCCAACTGCACGACCGCCTGCGGCAGGATCCGCGCGTGGTGGCCGTGGAAGGCGTCAACGCCCGGTCCCTGACGGCCGCATCGTTGCAGGACGCCTGCGAGGACGCCTTGTCCGAGCAGGTCGAGCAAGACCCCGACGACAACGAGACCCAGCCCGAAGCGCCCTACGGCTGGATGCGCAACGGCGGCCTGATCGACGACGAGTACGACGACAGCGACGATGCCAAGGAACACGACGTCGAAGCCTTCAAGGCCGAGCGCTCTGCCCGGGCGCGGGCCCGCGCGGAGGGCGCCCTGCCCACCGTGCGCCGGCGCCGGGCAGGGCTGGAGCAGGTGGACATCACCCCGGTGTTCGATCTGGTGACGGGCGATGTGTCGTTCATCTCGCTCACGCTCATCCTGCCGGCGGTGGCGCCGCTGCTCAAGGCCGGCGGCGACCTGCTCATGCTGGTCAAGCCGCAGTTCGAACTGCAGCCCGGCCAGGTGGGCAAGGGCGGCATCGTGCGCGATGTGTCGCTCTACGCCGTGGTCGAGCAGCGCATCCGCGGCTGCTGCGCGGAACTGGGCCTGACAGTAGCCGCCTGGATGGACAGTTCCATCGATGGCGGCGACGGCAACCGTGAATTCTTCGTCCATGCAAGGAGGGCGGCATGACTGCCTCCAATCCACCCTTACCCGTCAGTTTCGAATTTTTCCCCCCCAAGACGCCCGAAGGGGCCGAAAAGCTGCGTGCCGTGCGGCAGGCGCTGTATGCCCGGCGGCCCGAGTTCTGTTCCGTCACCTACGGTGCGGGCGGCTCGACGCAGGAGGGCACCTTCACCACCGTGCGCGAGATTCTGGCGGAGGGCGTGAGCGCGGCCTCGCACTTCTCGTGCATTGGCGCCACGCGCGAGACGGTGCGCAGCCAGCTGGCCACGCTCAAGGCCATGGGCGTGAAGCGCCTGGTGGCCCTGCGCGGCGACCTGCCGAGCGGCTACGGCGCGGGCGGCGAGTTCCACTACGCCAGCGATCTGGTGGCCTTCATCCGCGCGGAGACGGGCGATGACTTCCACGTGGAAGTGGCCGCCTACCCGGAAGTGCACCCCCAGGCCCGTTCGCCCGAAGCCGATCTGCAGGCCTTCGCGCTCAAGGTGCGTGCCGGCGCGCACTCGGCCATCACGCAGTACTTCTTCAATGCCGACGCCTACTTCCGCTTCGTGGACGACACGCGGCGGCTGGGGCTGGATGTGCCCGTGGTGCCGGGCATCATGCCCATCCTGGGCTCCACGCAGCTCATGCGTTTCTCCGACGCCTGCGGCGCCGAAATCCCACGGTGGATCCGCATGCGGCTGCAGGGTTTTGGCGACGACACGGCCAGCATCAAGGCCTTCGGCCTGGACGTGGTCACCGGCTTGTGCGAGCAACTGCGCGACCGTGGCGTGCCGGGCCTGCACTTCTACACGATGAACCAGAGCGCCGCCACGCTGGAGATCTGCCGCCGGCTGGGCCTTTAGACGCCGGCGGCCACTCCGGTAATATCGCCCCTTCGTTTTTCTGCCCACTATGACGTCCGCCTTCGCTCCCCTGTTGGTCGCCACCCTGTGCTGCGTGGCGTCTGCCCCGTCGTGGGCCCAGACACGGTACGTCTGCCGGGATGCAGCGGGCAACAGCTTCACGATGTCGCGCCCCTGTCCCTCCGGCACGACGACGTCGGTGGCGGCCACGGGGCCTGTCGCACCACCTCCGGCGTGGCGCTATGAGCCCCCGGTGCGCTCCGTGCCCGAAGGGCCGGCGTACCAGCGCTACATGAGCGCCCGTTGCCGCTCCCTGAGCGACACGCTGCGCGGAGGCTCCTCCGGCATTCAGCCCGACGCCTATGCTGGCATGCGCCGGGAGTACCAGCGCGACTGCCACGACGAGGAATCCGACGCTTCCTCCCGCTATTTCAGGGAGCAGAGCGAGGCGCGCAAGCAGCGGCAGGAGCAGGAGCAGCAACTGCGCGTGGCAGCCCAGGCCTCCCGCGAAGAGGCCACGCGCCACGCCGAGCAATGCCGGGAGTCGCGCCGCATTCTCACCGCCAAGCGGGCCCGCACGGACCTGACCGAAGGCGAAAGAAAGGACTTGAAGCGTTTTGAAGACGCCTACGAAACGCGCTGCCAGCGCTGAACTGCCCCACCGCCTCGGTGCGCTGTTGTCTGGCGCGCTGCTGTCGTGCGCCCTGGTGGCCTGCGCGGTCAAGGCGCCTGCGCCTGGCGACGACACCATTGCGGCGACGCAAAAGCCATTGATTCCCCTGCCGGCGCCAGCCCAGCCGCCCCGCGCATCGGCCCCTGTGAAGCCCCCGCCGGCCATCGCGGGTGAGGCGCCCTCCAAACCGTCGGACGCGGATGCGTCCTCCGAGAGCGATGCCGCCGATGCGTTCGTGCAGGAAGGCTTGGCCTCCTGGTACGGGGCCCGGTTCCACCGCCGCCGCACGGCCAGCGGGGAGCGCTTCGACATGAACGAATTCACTGCTGCCCACCGCACCTTGCCCTTCGGCACGCGCGTGTGCGTGCGCAGCTTGGTGACCGGCCGCGCCGTGCAGGTGCGCATCAACGACCGCGGGCCCCACTCGCCCGGCCGCATCATCGATGTGAGCCGCGCCGCCGCCGGGGCGCTGGGATTGCTGGGGCTGGGCACCAAGCCGGTCGTGGTCTCCCAGGCGCCGGAAGACGCCGCGGCGCAGTGCCCTGATGCCTCGGTTTCCGGCCTGTCGCAGGCCAGCCCGCTGCCAGCCTCTGGCGAATAGGCGGGCGGGCTCAGCCGCCCGACTCGAGCGTGTGCGAGGCGTGGTGGTCCTGCGCCAGCAGCTCAGCCATCTGCGGCAGTGCGGGCTTGAGCGCCGCTTTCAGCGTGAACGGCGGATTGATCAGGAACATGCCGCTGGCCGGCAGCCCCGGGCGGCGGGCCTGTCCGTCCGCGGCGCCCGTCACCTTGCTCGATTTCACGGTGAGCGTGGCATGCAGCCACGACTTGCCGGCCTTGGTGGCCAGCGTCTTGAGCCGCCGTGGCAGGTCATGGGCTTCGGGCCGGGGAATGATCGGGTACCAGACGGCATAGGTGCCTGTCGCAAAGCGCTTGAGCGAGTCTGCGGCCATGTCCAGGACGCGCCCGTAATCGCTCTTGATTTCATAGCTGGGATCGCACAGCACGAGAGCGCGGCGGGCCGGTGGGGGCAGGAATTTCTTGATGCCTTCGAAGCCGTCCTCATGCAGCACCGCCACCTGGCGGCCGGCCTCCAGCTGGGCCACATTGCCGGCCAGCGCGCGCAGGTCGGTCGGGTGCAATTCGAACACCTTGAGCTTGTCGCGGTCGCGCAGCAGGCGCTGCGTGATGAAGGGCGAGCCGGGATAGACCCGCGTCACGTTGCCCTGGTTGAAGGCGCCGACCATGTCGACATAGGCTTGCAGCGCGGGCGCCAGGGGCTCTTTGAGCACGGCAGGTGGTACCAGGCGAAGGATGCCGTCCCCCGCCTCTCCGCTCGTGGCGGCGTAGTCGCCGTCCAGGCGGAACAGGCCGGCGCCGGCATGGGTGTCCAGCACGGTGAGCGCTGCGTCTTTCTGCGTAAGGTGTTGCAAAGTGGCAATCAGCACCGTGTGCTTGAGCACATCGGCGTGGTTGCCCGCATGGAAGGCGTGGCGGTAACTGAACATGATGGGCCAATGGTAACCACGCACCGCCCGGTGCCGCGTGATCGTGCCCGCTTCGTCATGGCGCAGTGGGGGCCCGGGCGCTGCCGGGGCGATGGCTTGGAGCAGTCGCCGGGCGCCTTGTTGCCGCCAGGGAGCGGGCTTGCTGCATGATGGCGGCTTCGGCCAATGTGTTGCAATCCATCCACTTGTCCGTTGCCGGGTGCGCCGTTGCTGGTGCACCATTGCCGCCCGAAAGCCCAGCCGTCACCATGTCCGCCATCACCAGCACCGAACCCCCGACCGACGTCCACCACGTCGACGCCCTGCCGGCCGGGACGCGTCTGGGAGAGTTCGAGGTGCTTTCGCTGCTGGGGGTGGGCGGGTTCGGCATGGTCTACAAGGCATTCGACCATTCGCTCCTGCGCTTCGTGGCCATCAAGGAATACATGCCGTCGGCGCTGGCGGCGCGCGCGCAGGGCAGGTCGCTGTGGGTGCGGTCTTCCACCCAGGAGCAATCCTTCCAGGCGGGGCTGGCCTCGTTCGTGAGCGAGGCCAGGCTGCTTGCCCAGTTCGACCATCCCTCGCTGGTGAAGGTCTTTCGCTTCTGGGAAGCCAATCACACCGCCTACATGGTCATGCCGCTCTACACGGGCATGACGCTCAAGCAGGCCCGCGCGCACATGCGCACGCCGCCGCCCGAGGCCTGGCTGCGCAAGATGCTGTGGTCGGTGCTGAGCGCGCTGCGCGTGCTGCACGACGGCCAGACGCTGCACCGCGACATTTCGCCCGACAACATCTTCCTGCAGGACAGCGGTCCTCCCGTGCTGCTGGACCTGGGGGCTGCACGCCATGCGATCAGCGACCACGGGCACCAGCACACGGCGGTCCTGAAGGTCAATTACGCGCCCATCGAGCAGTACAACGACGGCGAGAGCGATCTACGGCAGGGTCCGTGGAGTGATCTCTACGCCCTCGGCGCCGTGGTGCATGGCAGCCTGTGCAACGACACGCCGCTGCCGGCCACGCTGCGGTCGATCCGCGACCGCATGGTGCCGTTCTCACGGGTGGCCAAGACCGTGCGGCGACAGTTCGGTGTGGAATATTCCACGCCCTTCGTGGCCGCGATTTCGCAGGCGTTGGCCCTGCGGCCGGATGAGCGTCCCCAGAGCATCGACGAATTCCTGCGCACCATGGACATGGTCGCTCCGCCGGAGGGCATCGACCAGTTCGATTTTCGCGCCGAGCTGGGCGATATCTGGGTGGAGCCGGCCGACCGGCGTGGTACGGGCGTGGCGGTGCCCATGATCGACATCACCTCCGTGCCTCTGCCGGCGGTGGGCGTACCCTTGCCTGCGCCTCTGGCCGCTGCGGTGGAGGCGCCGACGGTGGACACGGGTGCGCAGTTGCACATCGATCGGCAGGAGGCTGGCGACACCGTGGTGTCCGATGGGCAGGACACGGTTTTCATGGATGGAGGACAAGAGGTGGCAGATACCGTGACAGGTGGCGATACGGTTTTCGAGGAGCGCCGTCCTCAGCATCCAGAAAGGCTGGGGCGTCCGAAGACCCGCCGAAGCCAGGCTGCGGGCGAGGAGGCCCCGGCATCGGCAGTCGCTGGCGTGCGCCGCCGTCCCTTGCTTTGGGCGAGCGCCGGCGTGGTGGCTATGGCTGTGGTCGCTGCCGGACTGTGGTGGAACGCCTCGCGCGACACGCCCCATCCCACCAAGTACACCCCAGAAGACCAGATCATCACGGAACTGGCCGAGCCGCCAGCGCCGGTGGCCTCTGCACCCGCCGAATTGATCCCCGTGGTCGATGAAGCGGCCACCGCACCGGCTCTGCCGGCCGCATCCGCAGCCTCGGTGGCCGCAGCGCCCGCATTCGTCGTTGCATCGGCACCACGGCCCAAGCCTGTTCCTCGCAAGGTGGCCGAGCCCACGCCTGCGGCCGTGGCCGCGGAAGCGCCTGCATCGCCCGAGCCTGCGCCGGTTCCAGCCGCCACGCCCAAACCGGCGGTCGCACGCGTGGCAGGGCCGGACGAAGCGTGCGCCAACGCCGGATTCATCGCCCGACCGATGTGCATCCACCAGCAATGCCAGAACGCGGCGGTGGCCAACCACCCGCTGTGCGTCGAGAATCGGCGCCGGCTGGAAGCCGAAGAACGCCGCCGCACGATGCTGTCCCAATAGCCCTGCCTTGGCATTTTCCCGCCACTTCGTATAATGGCTGGCTTCGCAGCGCTTTTTTGGTCCCGCGGCGGAGCATTCATACCACCTAAGAGGCTTCCTTCAGAGATGCACCGACCGTGGAAAAGGACCGACAAACCCCCCGTTCTTTGAAAAGAGAAACTCATGTCTACTTTCAGCGCAAAGCCCGCTGAGGTCGTGCACGAGTGGTTTGTGATTGACGCGACCGACAAGGTCCTCGGACGAGTAGCCAGCGAAGTTGCTCTCCGTTTGCGCGGCAAACACAAGGCCATTTACACGCCTCACGTCGATACCGGTGACTTCATCGTCATCATCAACGCCGCTCAGCTCAAGGTCACCGGCACCAAGTCCCTGGACAAGGTGTACTACCGCCATTCGGGCTATCCCGGCGGTATCACGGCCACGAACTTCCGCGACATGCAAGCCAAGCACCCCGGCCGCGCGCTGGAAAAGGCTGTCAAAGGCATGCTGCCCAAGGGTCCCCTGGGCTACGCGATGATCAAGAAACTCAAGGTGTATGGCGGTGCTGAGCATCCCCACACCGCCCAGCAGCCCAAGGCGCTGGAAATCTAAGGAGCCTTGAGATGATTGGTGAATGGAACAATGGCACCGGCCGTCGCAAGTCCAGCGTCGCCCGCGTGTTTCTCAAGAAGGGTTCCGGCAAGATCACTGTGAATGGCAAAGACATTCAGCAGTATTTCGGCCGCGAAACCTCGATCATGATCGCCAAGCAGCCGCTCGCGCTGACCAACCATGTCGAAACCTTCGACATCCAGGTCAACGTGCACGGCGGCGGTGAATCCGGCCAAGCCGGTGCCACCCGCCACGGGATCACCCGCGCCCTGATCGACTACGACGCAACGCTGAAGCCCGCACTGAGCCAAGCCGGCTTCGTGACCCGCGATGCACGTGAAGTCGAACGGAAGAAGGTCGGTCTGCGTTCTGCACGCCGCGCCAAGCAGTTCTCCAAGCGTTAAGCTTCGCCGCTGCAAAAGACTGCCATGCCGTGCTGGGCCTTTACAAAGGCTGCAAGAGCGACGTGTCAGTCGGCCGAAAGCACTTTCGGGTGCTTTCCGGCTTCAAAAAACCGCCTGTCCGGCGGTTTTTTCATTTCTGCTCCTCCATTTGTTGAATAGGGAAACATGCGACTCAAGCTGCTACGTCGCCGTTTGACCATCAGTGCGCCGCGGGTGTCGGTCCGAAGCGCGATGCCATGGCCTGTCCGCTGGGTGCTGCTGGCCATTTTCTTCGGCCTGTGCGCCGCGCTGGCGCTCTGGGCCTTCGAGTTCGGCAAGAGCATCGCAGGGCTGGATTCCCGCTCCCGGGCAGAACTGGTGCGCTTGCGCGAAGAGGTAGCCCAGTTGCGCGAGGAGCAGCGGCTGCAAAAGGACACGTCGAGTTCTACCGGCACGCTGCTGACCGCCGAGCGCACCACGATGGATCGCCTGATGGCCCAGATGCGCCAGCTGGAGGCGGACAACCGCGCCCTCCGGGACGACCTGGGCTTTTTCGAAAAGCTCATCCCGGCGGGCAAGACCGAAGGGGTCAGCATCCGTGGACTGCAGGCCGACGTGGTGGGGGGCAGCCAGTTGCGCTGGCAGGTGCTGGTGATTCAGCCGGTGCGCAACGCGCCCGAATTCCGTGGGCGGCTGGAGTTGATGCTGGCAGGTACGCGCGATGGACGCCCCTGGACACAGGCGATTCCCGCGGATGGGCAACCCCTTCAGTTCCAGCAGTACCGCCGGGTGGAAGGGTTGTGGCCGTTGCCCGGCAATGCCGTGGTAAAAACCGTGACCGCGCGGGTCTTGGAGGGCAGTGCGGTGCGTGCCACCCAGACCCTGAGCATCGAAGAATAGCGGCGGTGGCGGCGTCAGCAATGGGCCCATTCCCTCCCGTGCCAACCGACTGGAGTGTTCCATGTTCTCTCGCAAGAAGCAGCCCCCGATCAAGAGCCTGATCGCCCATGGCACCCGCATCAACGGCGAAGTGCGGTTTTCCGAGGGCCTGCGGATTGATGGCGAGGTGGCGGGGGACGTGCGGGCCAGCGACGAGCAGCCCAGTATCCTGGTGATATCGGAGTCCGCCCGGGTCGAAGGCGCGGTGCATGCAGCCCACGTGATCGTCAATGGCACGGTTCTCGGACCGGTGCATGCCGCGGAACTGCTGGAGCTGCAGCCCAAGGCCCGCATCACCGGAAACGTGCACTACAAATCGCTTGAAATGCACCAAGGAGCCACGATATCGGGACAGATGAGCCCATCGACCGTGCTGGTCGAGGAAAAACCCACACTGAAGTTGGCGTCAAACGCCAGCTGACCCACATTTGAGGGGTGTTGCAGTACCATCGACGGCAAACCCTCCCGAAGGAGCACTCCATGAGCGCCGTAGCCGAAAACATCCAGACCAAAATGCCCGCCCCGATTCTGTTCACCGACAGCGCGGCGGCCAAGGTGGCTGACCTGATTGCCGAAGAAGGCAACCCCGACCTGAAATTGCGTGTGTTCGTCCAGGGCGGCGGATGCTCGGGCTTCCAGTACGGTTTCACGTTCGATGAAATCACGAACGAAGACGACACCACCATGACCAAGAACGGTGTGTCGCTGCTCATTGATGCCATGAGCTACCAGTACCTGGTCGGTGCCGAAATCGACTACAAGGAAGACCTGCAGGGCGCCCAGTTCGTCATCAAGAACCCGAATGCGACCACCACCTGTGGCTGCGGATCGAGTTTCTCCGCCTGATGGCGCGATTTTTCGCCTGACTCGAAAGCCGCCTTCGGGCGGCTTTTTGCTGGGCACGTGCGGCGGAACCCATTTCCGCCGTTGATCGGAACGGCATGCAACAAGAGCGCTCCCTTCAAATCCTGCTATGGCTGGTGGCCGTCGGCTTTTTCATGCAGACGCTGGACGCCACCATCGTCAACACGGCCCTGCCCACCATGGCGCACAGCCTGGGGGAAAGTCCGCTGCGCATGCAATCGGTCGTGGTGGCGTATTCGCTGTCCATGGCGCTGCTGATCCCAGCATCGGGCTGGGTGGCCGACCGCTTCGGCGCACGGCGGGTGTATCTGAGCGCCATCGTGCTGTTCGTCGTGGGATCGGTGCTTTGCGCTGTGTCGAGCCGGCTGGACCAATTGGTGGCGGCGCGGGTGGTGCAGGGCCTGGGCGGAGCGCTGTTGCTGCCGGTGGGACGGCTGGTGGTGCTGCGCACCTTTCCGCGCGAGAAGTTTCTGCAGGCCATGAGCTTCGTGGCGATCCCCGGCCTCATCGGGCCGCTGATCGGCCCCACGCTGGGTGGCTGGCTGGTGGAGGTGGCATCGTGGCACTGGATCTTCCTGATCAATGTGCCGGTCGGCCTGATCGGGTGCCTGGCGACGCTGCGGTACATGCCGGCCGTGCCCGGCGCCCCGGTGGCCCGCTTCGACCTGGCGGGCTATCTCATGCTGGCCTTCGGCATGGCGGCGCTGTCTCTGGCGCTCGATGGACTGTCGAGCCTGGGGCTGCGGCAGGCGAGTGTGCTCGTGCTGCTGATTTTCGGGTTGGCGAGCCTGGTGGCGTACTGGCTGCATGCGGCACGCAAGCCGAACCCGCTGTTCTCGCCCCGGCTGTTCTCGGTGGCCACGCTGCGCATCGGGCTGCTGGGCAACCTGTTTTCGCGCCTGGGCAGCTCGTGCATGCCCTTCCTGATCCCCCTGATGCTGCAGGTGACGATGGGCTACACCCCCCTGCATGCCGGACTGATGATGCTGCCGGTGGCACTGGCCGGCATGTCGATGAAGCGTTTCACGACGCCATTGATCACGCGGTTCGGATACCGCCGTGTGCTGGTGGGCAACACGCTGATGGTGGGGATCACGATGGCGAGTTTTGCCCTCTCGACCCCCTCGCAGCCGCTGTGGTGGCACATCGTGCAGTTGGCGATCTTCGGGGCGGTGAATTCGCTGCAGTTCACGGCCATGAACACGGTCACGCTCAAGGACTTGAACCAGGGCATGGCCAGCAGCGGCAACAGCCTGCTGTCGATGGTGCAGATGGTGGCCATGGGCATGGGGGTGGCCGCCGCGGGCGGGGTGCTCTCGGCATTCACGGGCCACTTCGGGAGCGGGGGTGCGCAGCAGACGCTGTGGGCCTTCCAAGGCACCTTCGCCTGCATGGGGCTGGTGACCATCGCCTCGGCAGGCATCTTCTGGCAGTTGTCTCCACGCGACTCCGAACGCGGCGCGGCTGCGGACGACGTGCCCGACGTGCCGGAGCACGTCTGAGCCGTCAGGCGGGGTAGATTGCGCCCAGGATGCGCGGCCCCGCCGCGCCGGTGACGCTGGGGAGGTTGCCGCTTTGTCGCTCCACGGCTCGGTGGGCCAGCCATGCGAAGGCGGCGGCTTCCACCTGCAGGGCCGGCATGCCGTGCTCGTCGGAGGCCGATACGGCGACCCCGGGCAGAAGTGCCTGCAATCGGTGCATGAGGTGGCCGTTGAGGGCGCCGCCGCCGCACACGATCAGCGGGTTGCCGCCGTCGCCGAAACGGCGCACGCCATCGGCGCAGACGCTGGCCGTGAATTCGGTCAGGGTGGCCTGGACATCGGCCGGAGCGGCCGATGCGAACGCCGGCAGGTGCCCTTCCAGCCAAGCGGGGTTGAAAAGGTCACGCCCTGTACTTTTGGGTGGTGGCTGCGACAGATACGGCTCGGACCGCAACGCACCGAGCAGCGCGGGCAGGACCTGCCCGCTGGAAGCCCAGGCCCCGTCGCGGTCGAACGGCTGGCCCGTATGCTGCTGGCACCAGTGGTCCATCAGTGCGTTGCCTGGCCCGCAATCGAATCCCAGCACCGCACCCTGCGAACCCAGCACGCTGAGGTTGGAGATGCCGCCGATGTTCAACACGCAGACTGTCCGGCCGGACTGGCTGAACATCCCCTGGTGAAACGCCGGTACCAGCGGCGCACCCTGGCCGCCCGCCGCCACGTCGCGGCTGCGGAAGTCGGCCACCACGTCGATGCCCGTCGATTCGGCCAGCAAGGCGGCATTGCCCAGTTGCAGCGTGTATCCGGTGCCGTCGAAGGCCTGGGGGCGATGGCGCACCGTCTGCCCGTGGGCGCCGATGGCGCGAACGGCGGAGGGTGGCAGGCCGGCCTGGTTCAAAAGCGTGTGCACCACGCCGGCATAGGCGCGCGCCAATGCGTTTCCGGCCAGCGCAGCGCGGTGCAGTTCGTCGGCACCGGGTGTGTTGAGCGCGAGCAGTTCTGCTCTTAAGTCAGGAGCAAAAGGCGCGCATGCATATTGCGCGACCTTGCATTTTTGCTCGGAGAAATCTGCCAGCACCCCATCGACTCCGTCGAGCGAGGTGCCCGACATGAGTCCGATGTACAACGCTGGCATGGGGCCGGAACGCGCAACGCGCTTACTGGGCGCTGGCTTGCTGCACCTGGGCGGCGGCCGACAACTGGATGCGCATGTTCGATGCCAGGCGGTTGAAGGCGGCGCGCGAGGCGCTGGACACCGGCGTGGCAGCTTCGCTCTGCTGGGCGATCACCATGGGGTCCTGGTGCTGGCCATCCACGCGGAATTCGAAGTGCAGGTGGGGGCCGGTGGCCCATCCCGTCGCGCCGACGGCGCCGATGGTCTGTCCCTGCTCCACGCTCTGGCCCTTGCGCACGTCGATGCGGCTCAGGTGGGCATACACGGTGACGTGCTGGTTGCGGTGCTTGACGTAAATGACATTGCCATAGCCGTTCTGCACCCCGGCGAAATCGACCGTGCCATCGCCCACGGTGCGCACGGCCGTGCCGGTGGGCGCTGCGAAGTCGGTGCCCAGGTGGGCGCGCCATTTTTGCAGGATGGGATGAAAGCGCATCTTGAAGCCGCTCGAGATGCGCGAGAACTCCACCGGCGAGGTGAGGTAGGCGCGGCGCATGCTCTCGCCGTCCAGCGTGTAGTAGGCGCCCTTGGAGGCGGGCGTGTCCTGGAACCAGACGGCGTCGTGCGTCTTGCCGTTGTTGTGGAACTCCGCGCTCAGCACGCGGCCGCTGCGCAGCGGCTCGCCATCGGCTTCGAGCGTTTCGTAGACCACCGAGAATCGGTCGTCCTTGCGCAGGGCGCGGTGGAAATCGATGTTGCTGGCGAACACTTCGGCGATCTGCGTCGCCACGGCATCGGGAATGTTGGAAGCGTCGGTCGCGGCGAACAGCGAGCTGCGGATGATGCCGCCGGCCAGCCGCGTGCCCACGGTGAGCGGCGCCGTCTCGACGCGCGAGGTGAATTCGTTGCCCTTGCGCTGCACGACCAGCCGGCGGAAATTGCCGCTGTCGTCCTGGACCCAGCGCGCTGTGAGGCTGATGAGGCGGTGATCGTCCGTGGTTTCTGCCGATACGGACCGGCCCGAGCGGCCCAGCAGGGTCTGGCGCACCTGGCCGTCGCTGCGAAGGAAGGCGGCGGCCGCCGGGTCCGCCACACCCAGGCGCTGCAGGATGGCCTCGGCGGTGTCGCTGCTGCGGGTCTGGTCCGAGCGGTAGAGGGAATAGTTGGGAATGTCCACCAGCGCTGGCAGGGACTGGTCGCTGGCCAGCGAATCCACCGCGTATTCGACCGTGCTGCGGGGCAGGTCGGCGGGGTCCGGCGCGAAGGAGGCGACGGCGAAAGCGCCGCCGCCGCCCGTCAGCAACAGCGTTGCGATGGCGGCGGTGATGCGTTTGGGATGGGTCTGGGCGATGCGCGATAGCCGGTCCAGCAGTGCGAGGCTGGCGGATGTCAAGCCATTGTTCAAAGTGTCTTACCCCAGGGTGAGGTGCGTTCGGGCCGGGTGGGGGCGGAACGCACAAGCTTGGTCAGGCTGCAGCCATTCGGTGCAAGGGTCCGAACCGGCAGGACCACTAGAATCCGCCACTGCAAATGTGGGCCGGAGTATAACGACGAGCGCCCCGGAAACCCCCAAAAAAACCCTTATGAATCAATCTGCTGTTACAACATTCCCAATCACCGATGGTGTAGGACGGGCGCTTGAGGTATCGCTCCGGGGCGCTGACGAATTGCTGCCCCGCGACGAATGGACGAAGAAGCTGGCACGCTCCGAGGCGACCGGCGTGCCGCTGCGCATCAAGCTGGGGCTGGATCCGACGGCGCCGGACATCCACATCGGCCACACCGTGGTGCTCAACAAGATGCGCCAGCTGCAGGACCTGGGGCACCAGGTGATCTTCCTGATCGGCGACTTCACCAGCCTGATCGGCGACCCCTCCGGCCGCAACAGCACCCGGCCGCCCCTCACCCCCGAGCAGATCAAGGCCAATGCCGAGACCTACTACCGCCAGGCCAGCATGGTGCTGGACCCGGCCAAAACGGAGATCCGCTACAACAGCGAATGGAGCGAGCCGCTGGGCGCGACCGGCATGATCCAGCTCGCCGCCAAGTACACGGTCGCGCGCATGATGGAGCGCGACGATTTCCACAAGCGCTTTTCGACCGGGCAGTCGATCAGCGTGCACGAATTCCTCTACCCGCTCATGCAGGGCTACGACTCGGTGGCACTGAAGAGCGACCTGGAACTGGGCGGTACCGACCAGAAGTTCAACCTGCTGATGGGTCGCCATCTCCAGCAGGAGTACGGCCAGGAGCCGCAGTGCGTGCTCACCATGCCGCTGCTGGTGGGTCTGGACGGCGTCGACAAGATGTCGAAATCCAAGAACAACTACATCGGCATTGCGGAAGACGCCAACACCATGTTCGCCAAGGTGCTGTCCATCTCCGACACGCTGATGTGGGACTGGTACACGCTGCTGTCGTTCAAGTCCCTCGCCGAGATCGCCGCGCTCAAGGCCGAGGTGGAGGCAGGCCGCAACCCCAAGGACGCCAAGGTGATGCTCGCCAAGGAGATCACCGCGCGCTTTCACAGCGCGGCGGCCGCCGATGCGGCCGAGGCGGACTTCATTAACCGCAGCAAGGGCGGGGTGCCCGACGAGATTCCCGAGGTGGCCCTGGCCGGGGCGCCGCTGGGCATTGGCGCGTTGCTGCGCCAGGCCAATCTGGCGCCTTCCGGCAGCGAGGCCAGCCGCCTGATCGATGGTGGTGGCGTGCGTGTGGACGGCGGTGTCGTCAGCGACAAGGGGCTCAAGCTGGAAGCGGGCACTTACGTGCTCCAGGTGGGCAAGCGCAAGTTCGCGCGGGTCACGCTCAGCGCCTGAACGCGGCACGCGCCGCACGCGCGTCAGTCCAGGTTGTCGCTCAGGTCGGGGTCAGGCACGTCGCCGATGGCCTCGCGCGTGGCCTGTGCCTGTAGGGTGAGCCAGGCGCAGAACGCCCGGATTTCCGGCCGCTGCCCGCTGCGCGGCCCCACGAGCAGCCAGTACGCCAGCGGTGAATCGAGCCGGTAGCCCGGCAGCACTTCCACCAGATCGCCCGACGCCAGCGCGTCGGCGATGAGCGGCATGCGCGCCAGGGCTAGGCCCTGGCCGGTGAGCGTGGCCTGCACGATCTGATGGGCGTAGTTGAAGTACAGCCAGCGCTTGGGCTGCAGCTTTTCCTGCCCGTTGAGCTCGAACCAGCGGCGCCAGGTGAGCCATTCGAGGTGCATGGTGCGGTGCGCATCGCCCGCTTCGATGAGCGTGAAGCGCGCCACGTCCGCGGGCCCGCGGATGGGCGGATTGCTCTTGATGAGCCAGGGGCTCGCCACCACGGCCAGCTGCTCGCCGAACAGGCGCTGCGAGCCGCTCATGTTGGCGCTGGGCAGGCTGTAGCGCAGGGCCAGGTCCACGTCGGCGGTTTCCAGGTCCACGGCCACATCGCTCGCGTCGATGCGGATGTCGATGTCGGGGTTTTCGCGCTGGAACTCTTCCATGCGGGGAATGAGCCACATCGAGGCGAAGCTGGCCCAGGTGGTGATGGCCACGCTTTTGCGGCCCGCGGTCTGCCGCACCAGCCGCACGCAGGCATCCATGCGTTCAAGAGCCGGGGCGACGGCCCGCTGCAGCTGCGCGCCGGCGCTGGTCAGCTCCACCGCCCGGGTGTGGCGCAGAAACAGCGGCACGCCCACTTCTTCTTCCAGCGCCTGGATCTGGCGGCTGACCGCCGACTGGGTGAGCGACAGCTCTTCCGCGGCCGCCCGGAAGTTCAGGTGGCGGGCCACCGCGAGAAAGGCGCGCCAGTGACCGACCGCCACTGGCCGGGTGCGCAAGTGGGTGATGGGGGCAGGCAGATTCATGGCTGGGATTGATGAGGCTTGGGAATCAAATTATCTCCGGCTTTTCATTGGACCGGATGGGGGTGGTGAGCCGAATATCCAGTCCTGTCAACACCGAAATTCATGCAAGGAGCGCGCCATGTCAAACCCTTCCGTTCTGGAATCGCAACAATCCCGGGTGGGCGCTGCGTCGGCCCGGACCATGGCGGGTTGCTGGATTTTGCCCCCACGCCGCGCCTTGGGTTTGTATCCCACCCAGCGGTCGCGGCTGCGCATCGAGCGCGGCGGTGTCTGGCTCACGGTGACAGGCGGCAAGGGCGCATTGCCCGGCGACTGGTTCCTCGGCGAAGGCGATGAGCAGGTGCTCGAGCCCGGGGTCCATGCCGTCATCGAGCCATGGCACGGCGGTCGGGCCGCGCTTTCGGGTGGCGTGCTGGCCGAAGGCGTGCAATTTCGCTGGGATCCGGTCGCCCTGCCAGTGGCGGCGGTGCAGTCCGAGGCCTGGTCGCGGGGCGTCGTCGCGCCTTGGGCGGACTTGGTGGGGGCTTTGCGCGGGGCGGCGTGGGCTGGGGCCCGGCTGGTGAAAGGGCTGCTGCAGTGGGCGGGAGCAGGCCGTTGGGCGCCGACGACTGCACCTCGGACCTGCATTGATGCGCAATGCGAATAGATCAGAGAGGTCTTTTGCATTGATGTGGTTCCGGCATGAATCGCCTGGGGCGTTTTCATTGGACGGTGCCACATTGCCAGACGCATGATAGGCACATTGCTAGGGTTTTCCAGGAGAAAGAAATGACCGCTTCAAATGTTCTGAATTTTCAACAATCCGCTGTCTTGCCTCGCGGAGAGGCGAAAGACATTTGCATGCTGGCCATCGGCAATGCCCACAGCCTGCGCCCCCGTGTGCCGATGGCCCTGCGCGTGATGTCCGGCCATGCCTGGGTCACGCTCGACGACGGCCCGAACGGTGAACGCGACGTGGCGGCCGGCGACGTCTTTCTCAATGCCGGCCAGACCTTGTGGGTGGCGGCCGGCCAGCACGCCGTCATCGAGCCCCTGGGCCGCGATGCCGTGCAGTACCGCTTCAGCGCTTCTGCGGTGGTGCGCCATGCGGACAGTGCCTTGAAGGCCCGCTCCACGCAAGGCGAGGCCTGCTGCGCCTGAAGTCTTTCTTGCTGCCGCCCCCCCCCCCAGGGAATCGCAGCGAGGCGGCAAGAAACTGGCGCGGTGGCGCTGAAGGCGGGCCGGAAGCTGTCAAAGCTCCCGGCCCGTTTGACATTTCAGGGCCGGTCGGCAGGCTGATGAAAGACCTCCCAGCGGGGGAGAAAGTCAATCGGCGCTGGTGCGCTGGCGCAAGGTCTGTGGCGTGCCGTGCACAGTGTCAAAAGACATAGGGAGGAGTACCCTGGTGTGCCTAGAATCGCCGCCCACCAGTTCTCACCGATTCGCCTTTATGAGCGTGGACTTTGCTTCTGAATCCCTGGCGCACGCCATTCCGCGCCATTGCGATGCCTGCCGGTTGCGCAACACCCCTTCCGCTTTCACTCCGGTATCGCCGCAGGAGCTGCAGTTCATCGACCAGTTCCGCTGCGGCACCGCCACCGTGGCGGCTGGGGGCACGCTGATCCGCGAGCACCAACCCAACGGCAAGCTCTACACGCTCTACACCGGTTGGGCATTCCGCTACAAGACGCTGTCGGATGGGCGGCGCCAGATCCTCAACTTCCTGCTGCCGGGCGACCTGGTGGGGCTGCAGCAGGAGTTCGGCGACACCGCGATGCACGGCGTGGAGGCCGTCACCCCTTGCGCGTTCTGCGTGTTCCCGGCCGACGGGCTGTGGTCGCTGTTTCGCGACCATGGCCGGCTGGGCTACGACGTGACCTGGCTCGCGGCGCGCGGCGAAGGCATGGTGGACGACAACCTGCTCACCACCGGCCGTCGCAATGCCACCGAGCGCGTGGCCATGCTGCTCATGCACTTGTACCGCCGGCTCGACCGCCTGGGACTGTCCGAGAACGGCACCGTCGAATTCCCCATCACCCAGCAACACATCGCCGACTCGCTCGGGCTGTCGCTCGTGCACACCAACAAGACGCTGCGGCGCCTGGCGCAACTGGGTCTGCACGAGATCGCCGATGGGCGGCTGCGCATCATCAATCCGCGCGCGCTGGCCCGCATCGCCGAGTATTACGACGCCATCCCCCGGCCGGTGCCCCTGCTCTAGGATTTGGGTGAAATCGGCCTCCAGTGCAATAAGTACTAGGGCATATTGCTATTAATTTTGTAGCAATCTTAAAACCCCTGGCGGGCGCGGCAGGGCGCCGATAATCGGCGGATTCCCCTGGGACGCCGGTCGCCGTGCCGCGCGGCCGCAACCGAACGGACCCTTTCATGACAGCACTGGACATCATCATCATGGCGGCGGGCAAAGGCACGCGCATGAAAAGCCGCACCCCCAAGGTCCTGCAGCGCCTGGCGGGGCGCCCGCTGCTGCGCCATGTGCTGGACCAGGCGGCCAGCCTGCGGGCCCGGCGTGTGGTGGTCATCACTGGCCATGGCGCGGAGCAGGTGGAGGCCGCCGTCGCCGGCGGTCCGGGGGGCGATTCCGGCGCCGGTTTCGAATTGAAGTTCGCCCGCCAGGAGCCGCAGCTCGGCACCGGCCATGCCGTGCAGCAGGCGATGCCCGCGCTGGCGGGTGACGGCACCGTGGTCGTGCTGTCGGGCGACGTGCCCCTGACCCAGGCCGCCACCTTGCATGCGCTGGTGGAAGCCTCGGCGCGGGAGCGGCTCGCGCTGCTGACCGTGACGCTGCCCGACCCGGCCGGCTACGGCCGCATCGTGCGCGATGCCGCCGGTGCGGTGCAGGGCATCGTGGAGCACAAGGACGCGAGCGAGGCCCAGCGCGCCATCACCGAGGTGTACAGCGGCATCATGGCCGTGCCGGCGCAACGGCTGGCCGGCTGGCTCGCCCGGCTGCGCAACGACAACGCCCAGGGCGAGTACTACCTGACCGACATCGTCGCCATGGCCGTGGCCGATGGGGTGCCGGTGGTGGCCCATCGCATCACCGACGCATTGCAGGTGGCGGGCGTGAACAGCCCACTGCAATTGGCGGAGCTGGAGCGCGCGCACCAGGCCCGCCAGGCCGCGGCGCTGATGGAGCAGGGCGTGCGCCTGGCCGACCCGGCGCGCTTCGATCTGCGCGACGATGCCCGCCTCGGGGTCCCGGGCCGGCTGGTCTGCGGGCAGGACGTGGAGATCGACGTGAACTGCGTCTTCACCGGCCACGTGGAGCTGGGCGAGGGCGTGCAGATCGGTGCGCATTGCTGCATCGCCAATGCCACCATCGCGGCGGGCGCGGTGGTCCATCCCTACACCCACATCGACGGCGAGAAAGCCGGCGTGCAGGTCGGCCCGGGCGCCCTCATCGGACCTTTCGCCCGCCTGCGCCCGGGTGCCCAACTGGGCCGGGAGGTGCACATCGGCAACTTCGTCGAAGTGAAGAACTCCACGCTGGCCGATGGCGCCAAGGCCAACCACCTGGCCTATCTGGGCGATGCCACGGTGGGCGAGCGCGTGAACTACGGCGCGGGCAGCATCACGGCCAATTACGACGGGGCCAACAAGTTCCGCACCGTCATCGAGGCCGACGTGCACATCGGCAGCAACAGCGTGCTGGTGGCGCCCGTCACCATCGGTGCCGGGGGCACGGTCGCCGGCGGCTCCACCATCACGAAGGACGCCCCGCCGGGCGCCTTGAGCGTGGCGCGCGGCCGGCAGGTGACCATCGAAAACTGGAAACGGCCCGCCAAGCTGCCCAAGGCCTGAGCCATGGACGGGCTCGGCGATCTGCCCGGCGACGAACGGGGTCAACAAGCGCAGGCCGATGAAGTGGCGCGCCTGCGGGCGGAACTGGACGCGGCGCGGCAGGAGCAGGAGGCGTTCCTGCGGGCCGTGTCGCACGACCTGCGTGCGCCCGTGCGCCACATCCTCGCCTACGGCCGGCTGGTGCGGGAGACCGTCGCACAGAGCAATGCCGATCCCGAGGCGTTGCAGTTTCTGGACACCATCGCACAGGCAGGCCAGCAACTCGGCAGCATGATCGACGGGCTGATCCAGCTGGGGCGCATCGGCTCAGCCCCTGCCACGCCGGGCCCGGTCGCGCTGGGCCCGGTGCTGCAGAGCGCGATGGCTGCGGCGCGGACGGCCGCCGCTGCGGCACCTGCGCTGAAAAAAAAGCGCGGCCGCGAAGGAGCCCGCCTCTTCCGGGGAGGGTGTGGCCAGCGCCTGGATCGACACCGTGCATTGGGATCTGCCCGCGGCCGAGGCCTGCCCCGTGCTGTGGGCGGACGCGGGCTGGCTGCAGGAGGTGCTGGTGGCCTTGTTGGACAACGCCCTCAAGTTCTCGCGCGGTGCCCAGCCGCCACGCATCGCCGTGCAGGTGCGGCCGGCACCCGGCAATCGGGTGGACATCACGGTGCAGGACAACGGCGCCGGCTTTCCTGCCGCGCAGGCGGGGCAGTTGTTCCAGGTGTTCCAGCGGCTGCATCCGGCGAGCCAGTTCGAGGGCCTGGGCCTGGGGCTCGCGCGGTGCCGGCGCCTGGTGGCGCGCATGGGCGGCACCATTGGCATCAGTGCGGCGCCCCACCAAGGCTGCACCGTGTGCCTGCAATTGCCGGCCGCGGGGTCGGCTGGGCCGGACGCCGCTGCCAGCTGAGCGCGGCGATGGCCGCCGCGCCCGTCCGGCGGCTCATGGCGTGCGGGGGGGCGGGCTCTCCGGACGCACGCACGGCAGCTTCGGCTCGAATTTGCTGCGCTTGAGGCTGAAGAAGGCCTTCACGTTGCGCACGTTGCCGTCGCTGGAAAACAGGCGCTGGGCCAGGGTCAGATAGCCCGGGATGTCCTGCGCGTAGATCACCAGGATGAAATCGGGCCCCGGCGAGACGCGGTAGCACTGCTGCACCGCGGTTTCCGGCTGCATGCGCTGCTCGAAGGCTGCCAGGCGTTCGGTGTCCTGCCGGTCCAGCGTCACTTCCACGATCGCGGTGATGCCGTGGCCCAGGTGCCGTGCCAGGGCATCGGGCTGGACCAGGGCCACCTCCCGCTCGATCAGGCCCGCCTCGCGCAGGCGCTTGACCCGGCGAAGGCAGGTGGGAGGCGACACGCGAACCGCTGCGGCCAGGTCCTGATTGCTGGCCGTGGCATCGTCTTGCAGGGCGTTCAGCAGTTGAAGGTCTGTGTCGTCGAGAAATAATAATTCCATGGATTTAATTTTATGGAATTAAATTTCAATGGTTGTTCTGCGGGAAATTTAATTCCAAATATTGTTTGTATAATTTATACATATTTCTTGACGCCCTGCCTACCATCGCCCATCCACATTCCTTTCAGGAGATCGTCCATGTGCGGCATCGTCGGCGCGGTATCCACGCGCAACATCGTCCCCATCCTCGTGCAGGGCCTGCAGCGCCTGGAGTACCGCGGCTACGACTCCTGCGGCGTGGCCATCCACGATGCCAGCCTGGGCGCCTCCCGCACGGGCGGCCTGCGCCGCGCCCGCAGCACGGCCCGCGTGGCCGAGTTGCTCGAGCAGGTGAACGCCGAGCAGGTCGAGGGGGCCACCGGCATCGCCCACACCCGCTGGGCCACGCACGGCGCCCCCGCGGTGCACAACGCCCATCCGCACTTCAGCCACGGCACGGGCACGGGCGATCCCACGGCGGATGAGCCGCTGCGCCTGGGCCGCGTGGCGCTGGTGCACAACGGCATCATCGAAAACCACGAAGAGCTGCGCGCCGCCCTGCAGGCACGTGGCTACACCTTCACCAGCCAGACGGACACCGAAGTCATCGCCCACCTGGTGGACAGCCACTACAGCGGCGACCTGTTCCAGGCCGTTCAGGCCGCCGTCACCCAGTTGCATGGCGCTTATGCCATCGCCGTCATCCACAAGGACGAACCCCACCGCGTGGTGGGTGCACGCGCCGGCTCGCCGCTCATCCTGGGCGTGGGGGAGGGCGAGCATTTCTTGGCCAGCGATGCCATGGCGCTCGCTGGGGTGACTGACCAGATCGTGTACCTGGAAGAGGGCGACTTGGTGGACCTGCAACTGGGCCGCTACTGGATCGTGGGCAAGGGCGGGCAGCCGCTGGAGGCCCATCGGCGCCCGGTGCGCACCGTGCAGGCGCACAGCGGCGCCGCCGAGCTGGGCCCCTACCGACACTACATGCAAAAGGAGATTTTCGAGCAGCCCCGCGCCATTGCCGACACGCTGGAGGGCGTGCGCGGCATCGTGCCCGAGCTGTTCGACGGTGCGCCCGGCCCGGACGGCGAGCCCGGCGCCGCCGCCTGGCGCGTGTTCAAGGAGATCGACTCCGTGCTCATCCTGGCCTGCGGCACCAGCTACTACAGCGGCTGCGCGGCCAAGTACTGGCTGGAGTCCATCGCCGGCATTCCCACCCAGGTGGAAGTGGCCAGCGAGTACCGCTATCGCACCAGCGTGCCGAACCCGCGCGCGCTGGTCGTCACCATCAGCCAGTCGGGGGAAACGGCCGACACGCTGGCCGCGCTGCGCCACGCGCAAAGCCTGGGCATGCTGCACACGCTCACCATCTGCAACGTGTCCACCAGCGCCATGGTGCGCGAATGCAAGCTGGCCTACATCACGCGTGCGGGCGTCGAGATCGGCGTGGCCTCGACCAAGGCCTTCACGACCCAGCTGGCGGGGCTGTTCCTGCTCACCCTTGCCATCGCGCAGTCGCGCGGCCGCCTGACCGACGACCAGGAGGCCGAGCACCTGAAAGCCATGCGCCACCTGCCCGTCGCGCTGCAGGCCGTGCTGGCGCTGGAGCCGCAGATCATCAGCTGGGCCGAGGACTTCGCGCGCATGGAAAACGCGCTCTTCCTGGGGCGCGGGCTGCACTACCCCATTGCGCTCGAAGGCGCCTTGAAGCTCAAGGAAATCAGCTACATCCATGCCGAGGCCTACCCGGCAGGGGAACTCAAGCACGGCCCCCTGGCCCTGGTGACCAGCGCCATGCCGATCGTGACCGTCGCGCCCAACGACACGCTGCTGGAAAAGCTCAAGAGCAACATGCAGGAAGTGCGCGCGCGCGGAGGCGTGCTGTATGTGCTGGCCGATGGCGACACACGGATCGAAAGCGGCGAGGGCCTGCACGTGATTCGCATGCCCGAGCATTACGGCCCGCTGTCGCCGCTGCTGCATGTGGTGCCACTGCAATTGCTCGCGTACCACACGGCTTGTGCCAGGGGGACGGATGTGGACAAGCCCCGCAATCTGGCCAAGAGCGTGACGGTGGAGTGAGTGCCTGCGGCGGCCGACACGCGTATTCTGGGTAATTAAAGTCGTAAACACGCAAATAAAGTCGTAAACAAGCCTCCAGCATTCATGCGGGTTTGAGGGGCGGCCATTTGTAACCGTAAAGTCGTAAACTCGAACTCGACGGGTAAAGACGACCTAGAAATACGAAGCAAACCGCAGCCCTGTTTGGGCTTGTTGCTATATAAAAAAAGAGCGCTCAGTTTGAGCGCTCTTTTTTCTTTGGTTTTTTCTAGAAGTTCTTGCAGTCCGAGCAGCCCCTAAACGCTCCAATGACTGCAAGAGGCTGGGAGCGGCCGTTGACCCATTCCGCTACGAACGGCCGCTTCGCCCAAGAGCAGACACCAGGGAAGCTGTCAGGCATCAATGCAAAGCCGCCCTCAATTAAAGGCAGGATCATTTCTCAAGCGGATGCCTAGAATTGGCGGTCGCAGAGACCGCGAGCTAAACGCCGCTATTTCGCTGCATCTGTTGGACAAGGCAAATCCTGCAAGGCGTCATGACCCGGCTATGGCAGCTGCAGCTATCGGGCACGCAAGTTCCGTGAGCGAACGTCGACGAGCACTATGGGAAAACGCTCATGTCTTGCACGCAGGTAGGAGCCATGATCTTTAACAAGGCCCTCGTCGACATACCTAAATATCTGACGGGCCGGAACGTCATGTATCACGCCGAGCCCCATGGGGGCGTCGTTCAGGGTGATCGGATTGACTGGCGCGGCCCCAATTCGGGGGGCTTTGCTCTTGCCCTGCAGTTGCAAGGCACACAAGCGCTCCAATGTGTCGAACCCGCAGCTGACCGTCATGTCTGTATGCGCATGCTTGGCGGCAGCTTTCTCGAGTGTGGCCATCCACTCTGAGGAAAAGTCAGCTTCAGCCTTGTCAATAAGTAGGTTTCCTTTGGCGGTATCGGTCCGCGCCATACGGAGGCAGCGCTCGATCACTGCACCAACAATCTGGGCACGTAACTGATCCTGACCACCCTCGGCTTCGTTGCAGTCCGCCAGTAGGGAAAGGGCTGCGACTGCGGCCGCGCCGACATTGCCCTGTTTGAGGAGACTCGCCATGATGGTGTTTAGGCGCGCAGGCTCTAGCGCCCCAGTTGTGCGTTTCCGAGTAGCGTGGTGCAGGATGATTGCGCTCCACGCATCCACGGCAGTGACATCTCCAGACAACGTGTGTGTAGTGATCTGGTGGCTGATTTCCTCGAACGAAGCAAAGAAATCAAGGTAGCCCAAGGCGATGGGGCCCGCAGCACCTTGCAACGTCGTGTACCAGTCCAGGATGAACCCCTGATCCGGTGCCAAGCGTAGAAAGGCGGCCACATCATCGGTCAAGCTGTTGGAATAGTCGGCATGTGCCGCTGGCGAAGGCTTTACCAAACGCATGCGTTCTGCGACCAAAAAATTCCTGGAAGGACCGGTGCGCGAAGAAAAGCACGCCGGACTCTTTCTCCTCCGTCAAGGTCGAGACGATGTACTCATTGCGTTTTCCCTCCTGATCAGCGCTGTTGCCGTTGGGCAGGTCATGGAAAAGGAAGTCCGGCAGTTCGCGCCGGTAGAAGCTGCCCTGCGTGCCGTCAGGCTTACGCCAAGCCCACCAAGCGAGTTCGCGCTGGAACTGCAGGCGGGCCTCTAAGGCGATGGGCCTGCGCGCGGCCTTCTGCACCGTGTCGCGCTGGACCATATTGCTGATGAAATGCTCATACAAGCGGTGCGCATTGAACCCTCGCAGATCGAAGTTGGGATCAGCAGCTGCATCCGCGACGAGTTGCACATGGACGGGACGGCGTAGCAGATCCTCAGGCACCTGCGCAAAAATCTCTTCGCGACGCCTCTCGATGAAGTTCGATTGGTAGCAATAGCGCTTGCTTTCTTCGTGCTTGATTTGGTTGACCTGCAGGCTGGATGTCAGAAGCCGGGAGGTCTCTTCTGCGTTGAAGAAAGCCATCTTCCACTCATGCCAAGAGGGATAGTCCGCGCTTGCGACGAGTTGACCGCCAACCTTGGTCATGCCGCGAAAGACCATATCTCGCTCATCGGAAGGCAGCGCATTGGGCCTTCCCAACAGCAACACCTTTGCTTTGCCCACTAACAGCTTGTTGAATTCGCGGAAGTTGTTGAGAAAGTCCGCAGCTGTCATGGCGTGCTTCATCTCGTCGAATCCATCCAGGATGATGAACAGACGGCCTTGCTTGTTCAGGTACTCCAAGGTCGCATACTGGTATCCCGCGCAAGGAAAACGTGAGGTGAACTCCTTGCCAAAAAGTCCCTCGAGCTGGGTCTCATGCACCACCTCACCTAATCGCAGAAGGATGGGCATGCGGGCGGTAGGGTCGGCCAAGTGCAGATTGGCACAGTGAGCGGCAAGGCGCTTGGCAAAGCTGGACTTGCCCTGGCCATATCCACCCAGGATCGCCCGACTTGGCCCTTCATCGCTTCGTAGCCAGTTCTCGACGATCTGGATGGCTGGTTCTGTGAAGCCCTCTAGTCGCGCTTCGACATATTCGGTCAGATCAGTGGGTCGCAGCGCAGCCAGATGCGTAATGTAGGGCTTGATGCCGAAGACTGACTCGGCCAGCTGGTCGTAGGTCAGGTGCGAAGCGCCACGCCAGTCATCGATGAGTTCCTGTGCGTCTGTGGAGACTCCGCTGCGACTGACGATCAGGATTCGGTTGATCCGTCCCTTGTCGAGCATGACCTGGTACTGCGGATATATCTGGGAGGACACATAGCTCTTGTCTAGACGACTGCTGTAGTCCTTACATTCCACGGCCCAGATCTCGGTCTTTCCGAAGTCTTCGCGTGTGAAGCGGATGTCCACCTTGGTGCCGGACTCGCGGACTTCCACTCGCAAGTTGGGATACTTAGTCCTAAGCAGATCGCACACGAGGTCCCTGAATCGATCACCACGTTCGGTTGTGCTGGGCAGCTTTCTTTGATTCGCTTCAGGTGGAGGCGTGCTGGCAAGAGAAGAGCAGGGATGGGCGTCGCTTCCACGACGTAGGCACCACGGCAGTGCCAATTGCTTTCTAATACAAAAAACATCTCCCGAACGCATTCCGCAGAAATGTCGACGGCGCGCGTCCAGTTTCCTCAGTTTCAACGCACTGTCTACGCATCTTGGCAGCACCTCTGACTGTCTGGAGTTGGCATATCGCTGCCGCACGACTGCTCCGGTTGGCCGATAGCATTCGCTGGAGGCTGTGTGAAAACTCCGTTCGGCCCTGTTTTCATGGGACCTCGACCCCTTGGCCCATTCGAGAAAATGCAACCTGAGCCCATCTGAGAGTTAGAGCTTCGGAGTGATGCCCATCGCATCGAGTTTTCACACAGCCTCGCTGCATTGCAGACATCGATCAGGTCCTTCAGCCTAGGTGACCAGCAGCGGTGAGGCGCACTCCACCAAAGCAAGACACCTTGCACAGCGTCCTCCTTCGGCATAGCCTACCGCGATGCCAGAAACGGACAAACTCTTTCCCGAGTACCAGCTCCTGTCCTGGCTGCCTGGCGAGACATTCTTCAGTCTGGTTAGCCGTCATCACCAGCTTTGGGGGCATGTCACATCTGTGCAAACCTGCCAACTGATGTTCGGCAGCGCACGTGCTGGTGTCCACCATGATCTACCCAACAGTCTTGGTGCCTTCGCGCAGCGCACGAATGCATTGCTTGGTGAGGTCGATTCCATTGCGAGAGAGCGGACACTGCTCAATTTCTACGCGGCCTTCGCCCCCCCAGACGAGACTGCAAACGCTGTAGCATGTATGTCCGGTGCCAGTGTGGCCCATCTGAAGCTGCGGCTGGGCATCCTCACAAGCCGATTTCGCGCCAACCATCCCCTCAAGGCCTGCCCGCAATGTATGGAGCAAGACCTCCGCGAGACTGGATGGGCTTATTGGCATTTGAAGCACCAGTTCCCGGGCGTGTGGATGTGTACGGCACACCAGCAGCCGTTGCTTCAATCAGCCCTTAAAGCCAATGGAGTCGAGCGCTTCCAATGGCTCCTGCCGCGCTTGGCTGACTTGCATTCTGCAAGCGCGAAGTCCCCTGAAATAGCTTCGTGCTCTTTGTTGTTGAGCCTCGCGGAGCTCATTGAGCATCTTGTTCAATCAGGAGCATTCGAGCCACTGCTGTTGAGAGATCTGTACGAGGTCTACCGCGAAGAATTTCGGGCGCGTGGATGGGTTGCTGGTGCCGCAAGCTTGCGCACTGGACAGATCGCGACAGCCTTCCTCAACTACTGCGAGCCACTCAGGTGCATTCCGGAGTTTGCGTCGCTTGCCCAAGACGAGGAAGGGATGGCGACGCAATTGGGTCGATTGCTAAGGCCACCTCGCTCTGGAACACATCCACTCAGGCACCTGCTCCTCATCCATTGGCTGTTCTGCACCGCACTGCGGTTCGATCTCGCAATGAAATCCAAGGGTGTTCACTCCCAATCAACCGTCCTAAACACGGTGCTGCCCGGATTCCCCGTCATTGACCCGCGAATGGCCCACCTGCATCGTCTCATTCAGGAAGAGGGGCAATCGGTGCGCAAGGCAGCGAGCCTTGTTGGTGTTGACCCGCAAACAGCGCTCATTTGGGCTGCAAAGGCAGGGATAGCGATTTCACGTCGACCAAAGAAGCTATCGACGGATGTGCGTGCTAAAGCCATCCGGGAGCTACGCAAGGGGGTTGACAAAGAACAAGTGGCATCTCGAGCCAGAGTCTCTGTTGGGACGATCACCCGTTTACTACTCAGTGATGCAAAGCTGCATGCAGAATGGTCTGAAGCGCGAAGCGAAAAAGCGAGGGCCCATGCTCGAAATCTTTGGCTTGAACTGTTGCAGTCCTCAGGACATCTCGGGGTCAAGTGGATTCGCACAATGGACCCACGCACCTATGCGTGGCTCTATCGAAACGACCGTGCCTGGTTGAACTCGAACAAACCGGACCCACTTCCGGAATCCCAGCGCTCAAGGCCGCCCTCAGTGGATTGGGTAGCCCGAGATGAGCATCTATGCATCCTGGTTCGTGAAGCAGCGTTGCACCTGATGGAGGATCAGGGCGTCTCGCGCATACACCTCTGGCAGTTGTTCCAGCAAATACCTGACCTGCGGGCGAAGCAGGCCCAACTGCCCCGACTGCCGCGCACTCTTGAAGCCATCAAAGCAGCTCTGAGTGCCCATCTTCCGTCCCACGATCTCTTTCGCTGAGACCCATCCATTGTCGATTTAGCTTCGTACTTGATATGCATATATGCATCAGTGTATGCTTAATGCATGATCGAATCGGAAATCCGTGCACGCGCAGCAAATGCTCGTCGTATTTGCTCGGTCCATGGAATAGCCCAAGCGGACATCGCCGCCCACGTAGGGGCCAGTCAATCTCAAGTGAGCCGCATCCTCAAAGGAGAGGGCGTCAGAGCCTCACGTCTGTTTGAAGAGGTTTGCCTTTTTGTTGAGCGCTTCGAGAGTGGTGTCAGCGCCGATAGCGTTCGCAGCAATCGCGAGTTGATCGAGGCCCTTCAGGCCACTTGGGACGGGTCTGCGTCGCATGCAAAGGCACTGGCTGCCGTGATTCGATCCCTGGCGATTCTCAAACCCGCTTGATCTGATACGGAGACAGCTGATGAACATGCTTGTGCAGCCAGCGCCATTGCCAGAAGAGATGGACCGAGGCTACTTGGGGCGGATCATGCGGATCAATGGGTACCGCACTCCGAAGGACGCGGTGGAGGCGATGGCTGCGCATTTTGGTGAGGAAGGGCGGTCACGCCGCGACCTCACAACGCACGAGCTTCTCAGCAGGATGGCGGGAATGACTACCGAGCACTTCGCGCAGCGTCACACGACCCTGCCGTTGCGCAGAGGGATTACCTCCTATCTTCCAAAGCTTGTGCATGGATGTAGTGAACGCACAAGCCTGCTGTATGTCAGTGGCACACTGCGAAAGTATCCGGCGGCCTTCTTCTGCGAGGAATGCGTGCGAGCCGATATTCAGTTTCATGGGACCGCTTATTGGCGCAGAGACTTGCAAACTCCAGGTCAGCTGTGGTGTTCCAAACACTCGAAGCCACTGAGCTTCGTTGCCGGAAAAGATCCTTTCCTTGACTCCCCTGCAGCCTATGTCGGGAAATCAGAGCAAATACCCCAAGAGTGGGTAACGCCTGCAGTCAAAAATGCTCATGTGGATCGGTTTTTAGAACTTGCCGCCGGTCTCTATGATCGTCCGGTTCCTCTCGATGTTGCCCTCATCGCTCCACTTCTTCGCGATACGGGGAGTGCGCAGGGGTTCAAACCTAACGCTTGTTCGAATCAAGGGACACTGATCAGTGATCGAATCAAAGAGCTGTTTCCAGAGCAGTGGCTTGGTACCGTATTTCACGAAGTGATTGCAAAAGATCCAGGTACCTATCTCCACCAAGTGGATGGAACCCTCTACCTGCGCAAATCAGCCTCGTCTGTGATCGCCTACCTGCTCGTGCTGTCTGTCTTGTTTGAGAGCGCAGACCAAGCCTTACACGCCTTGGTTGAAGCCTGCAATGGGCAAGTAGCGCCGTCATGGCGGCCACGGTTAGCGAAACCGAGTGTTCCAGGAGTAGATGATTTGCTGGCGCAGTACGTCGCAGCGAAGGGAGTTCATTCAGCAGTCGCGCAGCTGCTTGAGTTACCGCTTCATACGGTACGAAAGGCTCTGTGTGATCTTGGTTTACCCAGCCTACCTGAGTGGGATGAGACGGCTGATGTTGGGCCTGTCGCAGCGTTGAAAGCGTACTACCTGGACAAGCTACCCTACACGTCCTGCTTGAAGATAGCGGGTGTGACTGAGGCTCGTTTTGATGCACTGATGCGCCAATGTAGTCCAAAAATGGCAATAGCCCTTGGGCGGATGAGTCTGAAGACAAGCATCCGGCCAAGGGCGCGCCAAGCGAAAGGTCGCCTCCCCGTCAGACTGGAGCAAGGGGCTGTGCTGGCAACCCCTCAGTTCCGCGAAATGTTGCTCCAGAACTGAGCCCAAAAGCTGTGGTCCTGCGGAGAAAGGTCTTCGTACATTGACAGCCGTCCTGGGTCATTGCTGTGAAGCGCAGCAACGGCCTGAGCCACTGGTGCCAGATAGGTATCTGCAGCCACCTTGAAGTCATCGAGACGAAGATCGTCATCATTGCGCTCGAACGCCACGCGGTGAGCGGCAATCCAAAGTGCGATGATCAAGCGCTGTACCCCGGCGGTTTTTTCAAGTATCAGGTCACCCAATTCTTCAGTGATAGCTACTGGGCGAGCGACGTACTGGTAGTGTCCGAGTCTTGGCAGAAAGTGCTGACGGAACGCCGCATCATGATCTGCCCAGAAATGCTTGAAGGCGTGGTACCCCGAGGTGACGATGCGTTCTGTGTTGCTCAGGCGCCTGGTCAGTGCACCAAACCCGTCTGGAGTACCCGAAACTAGCAGCGGTATCTGCCATTCGTTCAACGCCGTCAGAATCCACTTGAGGGAATGATCATCAATGATGCGCAGCTCTGGCGGAGGTTCACCGAGCTTTCTTTTGCTTCTGGACTTGAGCGTAGAAAGCTTGAACAGATTCTGAATCTCGTCCAGGTGCAGAAGGCCAAGAAAATGACTGGAGGCGACTTGCCGCCACTCGTCCAGCATTTGTGGCCCGTTGCGCCATTCACCAGCCAATGTCTTGTCAAAGCGGGTGCTGCCTGTGGCCTTCTTAAATGCGGTCATCAGCGCCGCTGCTAGATCGGTGGCTTTGCCCCCCGCAGGAACATCCAGCGAGAGCCAAACCACCTGCTGCAAGCCGTTGACCATCCGGAAAAATGAAGTGTGCTGGATAGTTTGAGGGAATGTAGAGAGGCATCTGCGAATCGCTTGTGTCTTGCCTGAGCCGGAAACACCCACAACCGCTGCACCATAGGTTGGCGCCGTCACAGGCGGCCTGAAGCGGGCCTCCTCGCCGCTGATCATGCTCCATGTACTAGATGACGAAGGTTGCAGGTGGTGGTAGTTCTGACAGATCATCATGTCCATCGTTTCGTACAACTGCAGCTCTTCCAAACTGGGTACATGCAGATCGCGAACACTCATCAGCATGTGTAGGCGGACGTGGCGCGGAATAGAGGCAATGTCTTTGGGTGGACGAGCTGGAAACTCCACCAATGCTTTGAGTGCGTCGGGCCGTGAGCGTATAAGTCCAAGCTGGGCGATGAGTGAATTTCCTGCGTAAGGGTCGCGCACTGCGACGGTTTCGGGTGCGTGCTTAGTCATGCATGGCCTCCGCATCCATTGCTTGGACCAAGTCGCCCATCATCGCGTCATAGTTGGATTTGGACTCCGAGCGTGTCTTTGCCGTTCCGCGGACTTCACCCACCATCAGTTGACCAGCAAACTCATTTTCGATTGCACGAGCTTCACGGATTGTGGGAGTGAGCCCCCGCGCGCGTTGACGTGCAGCGCGTGTCTCCTCAATGGCTTGCTTGCGGATAGACTCCATGCGGTAGTAGCCAAGCACCGCTTCCTGCACTCGTTGGTGTTCAACGTCGGCAGCCTTGAGTTTTTGGAACGCAAATGCGTCAACCATCTCGTCATGGGTGAGCGCGGGATCGGCCCGGGAATGGTCGGAGATTGTGAGGTCGATCAGGCCATTTCCGCTTTCGTACGGAGTCCAGATGCGTGAAACTGAGCCTGGGTAGTACTGGGCCGGGATTTCCCAGCTGCCCCGGACTGATCGTGCGCGAGTTGTCCATTGCTCAGTTTCTACGATTGGCGCACTATAGCGATTCGCGTGAAAGACGACACCGTTCCGAGTGACGCGTGCATCGCCCGTGGGAAGCAGCTGCGTGATCAATTCCGCTTGCGACTGTGCGCGAGAGAAGCCAATCCCCATGGCATGCCCCCAACGCCACAGCCCTGCTGGGCTAGGGAACACACCTTGCGCGATCATGTGTGCATCCAAGCGATTGCTTCGGTCTGCAGTCAAGTTGTAGATGTAGAAGCACTCGTGGAGAAACTGCATGTACCGACGGACGGACATGGTCGCTGCCGCTGGGTTAGATCGGCGCAAGTCGTACTCTTTGCGCCGGGCATCCATCGCACCTGGAATGAAGTGGTACTGCACGTTCTTCATGATGCGGTGCATGACCTCCACCACGCCTTTCAGATCGGGGCGGAAGGGCGCGGTGTAGCTGAGAGTGGTGAGCAATTTCATGCCCGTGGCCTTTGCCCGCTTGGACAGATACTCACCTCGATCGCAGAGTAGCCTTGCAGGCATGGTAGGGGCCGGAAACAGAGACTGGCGCATGTCGTATTCCCACAGATCGCTTAGCAGGTTGGACGATGCGACTGTGTTGAAAATGGCGACTTGTGCAGTGTCCCAACTGGGCCCTGTGAGACAGACATAGAAGCCCACGACAGCCGTGGAGAAAACGTCTACGATGACATACACGATCGGGCGTCCGATGATCCAGTTGGGATTGATCGAAGATCGCAAGTACACATCCCCGATGGTGGAGTCGATGGCGTACATCAGTCCTGGCCCCTCGGCACCTTCCTAGCTGTAGCCCGACAAGCCGCGGAGCGCGCGTTCGAAATGACCGCTGCTGGTCTTTTCGCGAATGCGTTCGATCTCTTCTACATCCTCGGTTAGCACCCGTTTGACCTGCTTTTTGTTGGGGTACTGGCCAACCTTCAAGTCAATCGCGACGATGTCTCCATTGTCCTCATACCGCATAGCAGTAGTGAAATGGCTGGCGATGATGCGCTTGTAGCGCTCTGGCATTGACGGCTTGGGTTTCGCAATTCCGTTGTCGGCCAGCATGATTTTTGCACGCCAGACAGTGTTCATTCCCGGTTGAACTGGTTCCCCCCAGCAACCGAAAAGCAGCTTTGACAGTCGCTGCGAAAAAGTCTTTCTCCCGGCCTTCTTTCTCGTGCCGCTGGCCGAAAGATCGCGCCGTTTTCCAGGCGCGCCGCACTTGTCCCAGCGAGTGCGGAGGCTGGCTTTTGTGAGTCCGAATGTGCAAAGAACGGACCAAAGCTTGTACACAAGCGATCGACTGACCTTGTGTGTTGAAGATGCATTCCTGACCAGCCCGGCTAAGCTCCCGTGGACTAGGATGGATTCCTTGAGTTTCTCGTTGTCAAGAAATGCCTCCATAACCCGACAACGCGTGTCGAAGGCATTTTGCGCGCTTGGTTGAACGATGTCCTGGTAATAGTGCCCCGGAAGTTCCAGACTGAGCTCGATTACCTCATGGGCTTCGATCAGGTCCAGGAGATCTCTGCGGGAAACTTTGTATAGGGTGCCCACGAGAGCCATTTGTGGGGTGCGCCGTTTGCGCTTTAAGTCTCGGTCTTCAATGCGGGGCCGACCGCCGCGAATCTTGACCCGTGGAGCCTCTTGTTTGATGAGTACGCAAAAAGTGGTGTCGGCGATGGCATCATCGACAATGATCCGAAAAATTCCTTCCGGGAGGCCAATATTGGCTTTGGGCAACTTGAACAATTGGTTGTGCATCAAATGCATGCTGACCTCCGTGCCAAGATGGGATTGAAAGAAGTGAACTCCTCCCCGGAGATCAACGCTATGGGTTGATGCGGCCTCCAGCCTCGGCGCAAATCCACGGGGAGAAAACCGCGCCAAACAGCCTGCCACAGCGCGCACTGAGCTCTATGGCGATGTGAATCCCCACCGAAGCGATCAGTCAGGTTCTGTATGGCGTCTGAATAGCGCTGCCAATGCATAGATTGGACTGTTTTGCAAGCCATGCGTATTTCCGCATCGGGTGCAGGCCTCTCGAATCCCCACGGCGAGCTTCGGCGCAGGGTAAGTCCGACACTTTTTCGTACTGATCTGGAGTGATGAGTAGCCACTCCACTCCCCTGTGCAACCAATAGGTCTTTTCGAGAAGAAGAAGCTCCTTGGCACGACCGGTAAGAGTACTAGTCGGTTTGCAGGAGACAGCTAGGAGTTCTAGCGCTCCGTAGCGATTTCGAAGAACGAGTAACAGGTCTGTGCTGCTGGTCCAGGCTTGAGACCGCTCTCCCCGGATAAGCTTCAGATGCTCGATGCCGATTGATCGAGCTATTTCAAGGGTTCCCGCGTAGCGCTTCAGTCCGAGGCCCAGTTGCCAGCGCGAAAGCTCATGCGGGGCACTCTCCTGACTCAGCGGGAACTGCTCCAAAAGATCCACTAGATTCGGCAGCAGGCCCGCGAAATTCAACGCAGTCCACTCCTTGTCAGAGAGAAGTTCGCGCTGGCGATCCCTCCAGACAATCAAATGCGATCTTCCTCTGCTCGACGGATCACCTCGTGATATCCGATGCCAGGGAATGTACTCAGCGTAAGTTCCTGTCCCTCTTTCTTCTCTTTGAAAGCGGTCGAGGACCTGAGGTGTGAAGCGCTTTTCGGTTCTCATTTTTCATTTCCTTGAGGGCGAGCGAATCCATCGCCCGCACGCAGTTGCGTTCGTTCATTTGGGTGAGAGGGGAGTAATGCAGCGCTATGTCAGCTTCCCGCTGTATGGCAGGAGAAGGAACATGGCTATCCGTGCGTCATGAGACGCCACGGCGAGTGCTGCATGCGGAGATGCTTATGGGGAAAAGTCGAAAGGGGTCATTGAAGTCTCTTGGTTTGGGAAAATGGTGGCCCTGCCATGGCAGTCCACAAAACGGCACAAACGAAGACTTGACCCCCCGCACGGTGGCGGATAAATTTGGATCCGTTAGAGATCTCTGGGGGTAAGCTTCTCGGAGTGAGGCGGCCTCGGATTGCAGTCCGAGGCCGTCTTTTTTTCGTGGATATCCACGAAACAGGTGGCTCTTAGCCACTTGCAGATTTGCGCTTATTTCATGTGCAGCGCCTCCGCGATAAGTGCGCTTTGCCCGCGCAGGCATTTGCGGTTGCCGCGCAAGATTTCATATACGAGACGCGGGCTGAATCCGCGTTGTTTCGCCCAAGCGGCAACGGTTATTCCTGCGCTATGAAAATCCCTCCACGTCAACTGTGGTTGGCTCTCCGATGCATAGGAGCATTGGCTGACGTTGTCCTGTGACGCGAGCATAGGTAGAGATGGAAATAGGCGCTTATCTCTACATCGTATGGCCCGTGTGGTCTCGCGTCTACGTGAAGATTGCGGTGCATTAGCTAGTAATTCTTGCCCACAAATTTGTATCTCTTAACACGGCGTATTTGCTAAGCTTGCATGCTTGGGCGATAGTCCTTTGCGCATAGAAATACCGCGGATGGCGCGAAAGAGCAGAAGATATTGGAGTTGCAAATTTTTGCATCCAGGTGGTATGGCAAGAAGGGCCAGCGGCACCTTTGCCTGTTGCATGCGGCCGACATCAAGACGTGTGAATCGGAGGACGCTGTTCGCAAAACCGGGCGCCTGCGTAAGACCGGCAAGATGCTCCAGTTCTTGGGGGTGGCCTCAGGCTCCTGGGCATTCCGATGCTCCACGGGGCACACTGGAAGGAAGATTGGGGCAGACGCGCAATACCAACAGGAGCTCTTTTGACCAGAGGGACTACACCCCTCTCGCGTTGCGCGTTGACCCCCTCCTGTTGAGGGTTGCCTGACTTTCGAAGCAGCGTTGGCCTTGTTTCGCCACACACTGGAACGTCAGGAGTGCGCCGGGCTGGACATCCATGACGCCATGCTGTATCCGGCTGATGAAGCGCGGATCACCCGGACCAGTCAGGCCCTGCACGGTGCGTGGACGGCTGGGCAAAGGATCTGGCTTAAGGCGGACCTGCACCTGGGACATCGCAATGTGATCGACTACTGCGACTGTCCTTTTAACGATGTACCGTTCATGAACCAGGCCTTGATGCGGCACCGTCGCGCACATCGAGAAGGCTCGCAAGCTGATGCATTGGGGCGGCATCGCCATGATCATCATCGGGATTCCGCTCATCCTGGTTTTCGTGGGCATCCTCATCATCGGCGGTGGCGTCATATTGCGACGCACTGGCAAGAACATGGTCAGAGGCATGCAGTACCAACTGGACATGTTGGAGCAATGCTACGCCACGCTGAAGCGCATTCCCGGAGTTCGGCTGGTTTGAGATGTACGTTGTCGGTTGACCCCCCTCTGGACACTGCCGGGTCTGCTGGTTAGGCTTTCATCAATGAACGAGCTGGACGGTGCAGGCTCAGCAAACGCGGTTCGTCACACAGGCGTTTTGTGTTGATGGGTCAATGGTTCTCGACTGGAGGAAAGCGTGATGAACAGCAAGGCGCAAGAGAAACCGAAGGATTTGATCGAAGCCCTGATCTGGCTGGTGGGGCCTGAAAGTAAAGAGATCCGGAAGAAACACCTTCAGGGGCAGCATCTCGTCAACTTCGATGGCGATCACCCGGACCGAGCGTGGAAGACCTCTCCCGATGGCTCAGTGGTCCATGGACGGTTGCTCGAAGACGGAACGTTCATTCCCGATGAAACGGGTGCAGTTCCACATCAACGGGCCAACAACGCTCAGTGAGAGCGCCGCAGTTCAGGGTGATCGCTTGTACGGTGCTCCTGGCGACGAATCTCTTCGATCATCGGCCAGCTCGAACAGGCACTGCATGTAGGGCTGGACATCGGTCCAACCCGCGCGCTCTTCGTAGAACTGCACCAGATTGCGCGTTGCCTCGATGGCATCTGGCCAGCGATCGGCCGCGCTGACTTTGGTCATCGCCTCGCGACTGTCTTGCTCGTCGTGCAGCGCCCCATCTTGCGCTCCGTAGGTGTGAAACTCCACGATCCGGCGCGGGGCCTCATAGGCCGTCTCTGAGCACATGCCACCAGGCAGCAGCGCTTCACGAGAGACATGGGCTCCAGCAAACGAATCCTGCACAGTGTGGAGCACCGAGCCAAAGGCCACTTGGTGCAAATACCGCCCCAGCTTGTCTTGTTGACCCAGGATGTAGAGGTCGACAACGCGCCATTCTGTGCATCCAAAGTGTTCTTGTACGGTCGGGATCTGAACGTCTCGCAGGAAGGTGTCGGACTTTATCTCTCGTGACGAGACCTTCCAGGCGAATTCCAGCCAATCGAGTACTTTGGCACGGGTCGCTCCAGGATGCACGCCTTCCTGGCTCGCCATCGCATGCAGAAATTGCAGATCCCCAAAATGCGAACGCGTCATCACGTTCCCCTGCAGCGCGCCTTTCTCCTTGCTGCATCCCACAATGGCGCGGCTTTGCGCCTTCTTCTCCGCATCCTTGAAAAGGCAGTACCAACACAATGGCTGTGTAGAGAATCGGATGGTCTGCGCCACATTGCATGACTTCCCGAGGTAAGTGCAATTCCCTTCCTCCGGCGACAGCCGAAAGGGCGGCAGGTCGTTCCATCGAACGCCGTAGATGACATACGCCGAGGCAAAGGGGCGATCTCGCAAACCACAGGTCTTATCGGAAGCCAAGCTGGATGCATCGACTGGACAGCCCATCCCAATCTGAGTGATCTCTTCGTGAACCCGGCCTTTGATCATGATGCCCAGGCTGTCCGCGGTTCGCGCCAGTGATGCTTCGGATTCGTTGGTCAACCGCGCCTCGAACTCGGAGCCCATCGGGGCGATCTGGAATGCGAGGGCCGCACTGGAAAGAAGGCACGCTGACAGCACTGCCAGCATCTGTCTTAAGGCCTGCCCCGAAGTGCTTTTCTCCGAGCAAAGTCTGAACAGACTGGTTGCGCGATGGCGACGTGATGTGATCATTTCCCCCTCCCTGCCTCTGTGTGCTTAGGAAGAACATTCTGCAACATATCGCTTGGACGTGGTCGCAGAAGTGGACGCGCGGGCGTCAGTGCTCCGTAAGCCCTATGGCACCATCCAAGGGTGTGCTCCTGGTGAGTGCTTTGCTTTTTGAGAGGCCCTTCATGCTTAGCCGTTCCACGCTTTCACTTTTGCAACAGGCCGGTGAATCACTCTATGCAGCCCAGCAAGCCATGGCTCAGGAGGTTCGGTCCGGCGCCCAGAGCGTGGTAGATACCGTAGCAAGCCTGCCATTCAGCGCCGAGGCTGACCGCACCTATGCCCAACTTCGAACCGTGGCCCGCCTGTCCCACGAACTCCAAGCCATCGAAGAACAACTTCGCACGGCTTATCAAACTGCCGCCTCTTTGGCTCAGAATGACTTGCAATTGCTGCAGGCTTTGCCGCTGCGGAGATCACCTCAGATTTCGCCTGGTCAGCAGGCCCAGGCAGAGGATGCAGTCGTCAAGCCAACTCCAGTCAAAGGCGTCCGGGCCAGTTCCAAAACCAAGACCCAGTCATCTGGAGTGCCCAAGGCCCAATCGCTCAGTTCCAACGACGAGAAGGTCTTAACGTACCTCGAGCGGGAACTGACTCGCAGCGCCTGGTTGCAGATGACGCAAGCCTCGATCGCAGAAGGGGCGGGCATTCCGAAAGGCTCAATCGCTGTCGCGATCAGTCGGCTGAAGCAAATAGGCCGTTTGAAGGAAGGCGCGCGTGGGCACTACCGCTTGAAGTGACTGGGCTTGCAACCCGACCAGCCTTGCAAGCATCGTGAAGATCATCTGCACAATGGCCGGGGGAGGGAACAAAAGTGCAAAGACTTCTATGGCTCGCCCTGTTGCCCCTGGCCGCACAGGGGCAGCAGGCGGTTTATCGCTGTGAGCAAAATGGGAAGGTGGGGTATTCGCATGAGCCTTGCGTGGGAGCAAAGGTCATCGATGCCACCCCAACCCAAGGGGTGAACAAAATGACCGGCGTCACTCGAAAAGGCGCCGAGGTTCAGCGTGATGAGCACCGTAAGCTACTTGACGATGGCTTCCGCCCTCTGACGGGCATGTCGCACGAACAAATGGATTTGGAACGCCGAAGGTCCAGGCTTTCATCCGGAGATAAGTTACGGTGCAGGTCTTTGGACTTTCAGCTGCCTGAGTTAGAAGGTCGTGCTGCCGCGGCCAATCGAGAAACGAGATCCCGCGCTGAGGCAGAGCTACATAAGGCCCGGCACGAATTTTATTGGCTCAAGTGCTGACTACGGATGTCGATGGGCGTATTCATTTTGAGTGTAGTGCGCCTCGTTAGCACTGTCTAAGGTGATTCCGTGGATTGATGCGAAGTCAGCTTCAGGCTGAGTGCGGACGGTCAGATTTGCCGCGCGAATGTCTGAGGTCGCTGACACCGGACATCGGCCGTCGTGCGCCGCGAGCGACTTCGCTCGGTACAAGTCGCCCAACTTCAACGAAGACCGCCCGCCCCCACATCCTCGCTCGGAAGAAGAATGCCACCGCTTGGGCTGAAAAACCAGAGTGTTTGCGATCTCATTCAGCTATTGGCGGAAGGGCAGTCTCGACTTGTCGCTTGCGTCGACGTCGCGGTCGAAGTCATGGCGCGTGTAGTCACGAGGGTAGTAGGAAAAGCTCTTAAGGCGGTAGTACGCGTTTGCGTTCATGTAGCGCCGCGACATGTCCAAGCTGGCAAGCTCGGCCGATTCTGCATCCATTTCCCGGCTCAAGTGAACATGGGTGATGCCCGTCTCATCGGTGCTGCGGGAGTCCACAGCGACGCAGCCACTACCCGACCATTCATGCAACAAGATATTGGCAGTCTTGGGAGGGCCGTAGGCCACCACAGGGCCGACTGAAACGCCGGCAATGTGCTCGTTGTGTTCATCGAGGAATGAGCGCGTCTCGGTGAGTGTCTTGGCCGTCTCTCCCGCGTAGAGCAACACATTGACTTTGGCAGCCACTCCGTTTTGTCCGCAAGCCTTAAGGAGCTTGGAAGCTCGATGCAGGTAACGATCAGGGTGTGCCGATTTGCGCATGCTCAGGATCTGAGTGGGAGAGGCGGTCTCGAGCCCTAGGTCCAGGACCTTCATGCCGGCTTCGGCCAGGCAGGCGATAGTCTCTGGCGTCAGCGCATCGACACGGCTCTCTGTGCGCCACTTGACTTCTAGGCCATGTGAGCGCACTGCGCTAACCAGACAAGTGCTCCAGTTCAGATTGGGCGCGAACATCGACGATTGCAGGTACGGGCGAACATCGCTGGTTCCGTACTGCCCCGCGATCATCGCCAAGGCGGCCGCGATCTGCTCGGCTGGCAGCAGCTTCTCGAGGGGGATGTCTCGTTCTTCGCAGAAACTGCACCCCATGCCACACCCTTGCGACGCCTCAATGCTTGGCTGATACCGCTCAAACCCCGAGACCAGTCGATGGTTCAGAACGAACTGCGGCGTCGGTGCGGAGAGCCGGCGCACGATCGGCGTGGCGGTGAGCAAACTCGTTATGACAGGCTCAGCCAGCCCTGGAATAAGCAAGTCCGCTTCAGGAAGCTTTTTGCGAAGCCAGCCAGGATCCGGACCGACAACCCAGCGCCCGCCAACGATGATCTTTGCGCAGGGGTCCGCGAGGCGGACAAGCTTGCAAAACCGTTGCGCCCATCCGAGAGCGTAGAAGCTCGGGATCGACAGCATGACCGGCAGTGAGGACGGCAACGTTCCGTCTTGCACAAGCGCATCGAGCAGTTCGCTGGGCTCGCGATGCTCGCCGTGCACCAGCAAGGTCTTGAATCCCTGATCATTCAGGATCGTTGCAAGCGAGAGAGCGCCATAGTTCAAGTAGAGCTGCCGGCGAGCCAGCATATGATCGCGCTTCTTGGGCGACAGCATGCCTGCCGACACGAACGCCACTGTGTTCGATCGCCTCATTTCGAGCAGCGACCCGCGAACTGCGGCTTTAGAAGGAAAGCAGTGCCGTTTATTAGTTTTGAAGGCATCGACGGAAGCGGAAAGTCTGAGCAGGTTTGGCGGATTGTCAAGCACCTGCGTGATTCAGGTCGGTCCGTACTACAGACCAAGGAGCCAGACGGAGGACATCTAGGTGCGGAGGTGCGAGCGATCTTGACGCGGCCTCAGCGCACGCTGGACCCAACGGAGCAGCTCCTTTTGGTCAGCGCTGCTCGTTACGACCACGTCAAGAATGTCATTCGGCCAGCTCTGGCCGCCGGAGCCTGGGTCGTGTCCGACCGATTCTTGGACTCCACCTCCGCTTTCCAGGTGTCTGTGTCTGAAACGAATCTTCGTCCACTCTTTCAAGCCACCTGCGACATTGTCGTAGGAACCACACTCCCAGATCTAACGCTTATCCTTGACCTGCCCCCGCAAGTGGCTATAAGCCGCCGCAGGCTGCGTTGCGACCAAGAAGATGACCCCGCGGAAAAAACCCGGGATTTTTCAGCGATCCGAAGCGCGTTGCTTGAGATTGCGCGCAACGACCCGCGACGGTGCCGCGTCGTGAATGCAGACCAGCCCGTCGATCAAGTCGCTGCCGCAGTACGTCGCATCATTGAGCAGTCGCTGTGACTGCGCCTGCGAAGAGTGCGGCCGCGTGGCGCTGACATCAGTTTAGGCTTTTTGTGCACCAACACACCCGTAGTCTTTTAGTGACGCGCCTGATGGAATCGCTGGCGGTCCTCGCCCCAGGCTCGGTATTCGAGAGGTTCGCCGTCGTCCTGATAGAACAGCTGCACGACATCACGCTGGTGCAGCGCGGATCTTCCGTCACTGGCAGCCCTGTCGGCGGTGCGCTTGATGCCGTTTCGGAAGACGGCCGCGTGGTCGTGGAGGCCTCCATCGTCAAGGGGTATTTTTCGGGGCAGATGGCCAAGCCCTGGGGCGATCTGGAGCACGCGCTTGATCTCGCGCCGAGAGCACAAGATGTCTACCTTCTGAGCTCGCAACGTGCTGAAACGGGGAAAATCGAAGGCATGGTCAACGAAGCGCTCGGGCAAGCGCGGATGTCCGGTAGGCGCCTGCATCTTATGGACAGCCGGGCGATCGCTGAGGCCATCGTCGATACGCTCATGCTTCGGGACGGCGCCATAGACAAGCTGTCGGTCCACCTGCCTGTGTTGTCGGACATTCGGGACGACCACCCCGCATCTCTGACCGCAGCACCATTGAGCGAGAATTATTTGCCAAACACAGCGGTCGACATGGAACTTGACCGGCTGCTGGAGACGAAGAAATGCGTTGAGATCACAGGCATCGGCGGCATCGGCAAATCTCAGGCCGCAGCCGCGTGCCTGGCGCGCGCAGAAGGTCGATTCCACTACCGTTTCTGGGTCAGCGGCAGAGATATCGACGGCATTGAGCGCCTCTCTGCGGTCCCTCTGCGGCGCGGAGGTGCCGAACGAAACGTGAGTGCCTTGCTGCGGCGAGAGCGCACGATGTTGGTCCTCGATGACGCAAACGCCCGGCTTGACCCATGCGGGCTGGCGAACTTGTGCGGCCCCGACTCGCGGGTCGTGATCACGCGGCAGCACTCATCCCCAGGAGCGTTCGCCATGCCGCTAATGGACGAGCATCAGGCCCGCATTTTGCTCACCCACGACGTGGCGAGCCAGCTATCCGACAAAGCCTTCCACACGATTTGGCGAACAGTCGGAGGTCACCCACTTACCCTGACGATGCTGAACGCCGCGGCACGGGAAGGATCGTCTTGGAACGAGCTTGCGAATGAGTGCGCGCACGTAGCCAAGTTTCAACTGCACGGAGCGCGGCTTGCCGACAGCATCCTAGGAAGGCTCAGGCCGGCGCTTGAGGAGGAGCTGAGCCTCTTTCAATGGGCGGACCAAAGTAACTTAGATCGAGCCTTTTTTGAACACGTCATCGGTTCCCTTCGTATGAGGGCGTTCGAGCGCCATGGCCTCACGGCGCCTGAAGGTAAGGCATCGATTCGAATTCACGACATCGTCTTCACAGCGCTCAAGTCCCTGGACTGGCTAACGACACAGCGATCCAGGGCAATCGACGGTCACCTGGAAGCGTTCATCGTCAAACAGATCCGGGATGACGGGCATGGCCTGCAGCTGATCGCCTCGCAACTGCGAGCCAAGATCCGAAGAAACGTCGAGAACGGTGACCGACGTCCGGCCTACCTTTATGCCTTGGCGATGACGTGGAGCGGCGGTGCAATCCCTGTCCAGTTGCTTCCCGATCCGATTCAGGAAGCCAAGCGACTGAGTAACCGTCTTTCAAGTCAAGCGCCGTGAAGCGATTGATCCCAAGGCTTGTTGGTTTTGACCATGGCGTTGAGCCTGGTCAGGAGCTTGCGCATGCAGGCCACCAGCGCCACCTTGGGCAGCTTGCCAGCGGCTTTGAGGCGGTCGTAGAAGGCCTTGATGGCGGGGTTGTGGCGCGCAGCGGTAAGCGTTGCCATGTAGAGCACGCGACGGATCTCGAAGCGCCCGCCCTGCACGCGTCGTCGTCCCTTCGTGTTGCCGGAGTCATCGGCCATCGGGGCGACCCCAACCAAGGCCGCGATCTCGCGGCGGTTGAGCTTGCCCAACTCAGGCAGTTCAGCAATCAGGGTGGCACTGGCCACCGCTCCGATGCCGCGGGCCGAACGCAACAGCTTGTCCAACTCGGCATAGTGAGTCTGAACGTGGCCGACCATCTGGGCCTCGACATCATCGAGCTGTATACGGATCGCCTCGATCATGGCCTGGATGCTCGGGCGCACGACAGCGATGGCCAGTTGCAGCCGCTGTCGCTCGGACAGCATCATCGTCACGAGTTGGCGCCTGCGCGTGACCATCGCCGCCAACGCCTGCTGCTGCGCATCGGCCAGAGGGCGGATCAAGCTGGCCAGGTCGTCGCGGCGCGCGAGCACGGCGGCGAACTCGGCGAGCATGCGGGCGTCGATGCGGTCGGTCTTAGCCAGTCGCCCCATGGACTTGGCGAAGTCGCGCGCCTGGCGTGGGTTGACCACCGCCACCGGCAGACCCGCAGCCTGCAATGCGCAGGCCAACGCCGCTTCGTAGCCGCCAGTGGCCTCCATCACCACCAGCGCCACGCCCAGCGGCTGCAAGGCCGCCGCCAGCGCCGAGTGAGCTTCGGCCTCGTTGTCAAAACGCTGGGCATCGAGCTTGGCACCCAGCACCGCAACATCGACATGCGCCTTGGCGATGTCGATGCCCACCACCACTGAGGAAATAGACATGGTCTTCAGATCCCTTGCTTGTGAATGCGCTCTCGGACGAGCCGGCGCGCGTAACCGTTCGGGCTTCAGGAAGACCAGCACGGCGACCGTGCGCGATGTACTCAGTCACGGGCTTCAACGCCCCAGCGCATACCACGCTGCACGGACCGGTCTGGCCGCCTCATCGGCAGTCAAACTCTACCGCGCTGGTCTGGTCTGAAACATACAAGCGCTCTCAGCGCTCGCGAAAACGAAGTGGCGATCCTGGTCGTGCTGGAGACGATCGAAGCTAAGGCGCGCTTTCTTAAGCACACCATGGGAGAAGTTGCGGTCACCAGCTGGCTCAATTCAGTGATGCAAGCCTACGGAGCGCTCGCTGGCATGGCAGACCAAAGTGCTCGCCAAGTGGCTGAGATCAAGCACCACCAGGCTAAAGTGTTGCGCACTCTCGGGAGGGATTCCGAAGCCGAGGAGCTATTCCAGGAGGTGGTCGCCAGTTATCCCCTGAACGATGCCAAGCTCCAGCTGGTGAGGTCCCTCGGCCTCAGGCCCGAGGGCTATGCGGCGGCAAAGCAATACGCCACAGACATCATTGCCGCAAAGCTAGAGGACGCAGGCGTCTCGCCATCTCTGCTCCTGGCACTTGGAGACACACTCAACCTAGCTCGCAAGACATGGGCGGGAGAGCTTCTCGACCAACACGAGGAGATGTTTCTTGGCGAGGCGCTGTACAGCGCCGGGATTGGTGTTCCGCAGGGCTATCACTCGCTGGCGAACTTTGTGCGAGCGCTCATCTGGCATGCCCCTGAGCGAGTCGAGGGGGTGCTGGCGCGCCTGCCTGAACCTACCCCTTTGATGCTGGACGATGATCAGAGCCGAGGCGCTTACGCCGAAATCATGATGATCGCAGCGCAAGCGAGCGAGAACGAGACGTACTTGAGCCAGGCGCTGCAAGCGTTTGAGACTCTCCAGTCTCCCAACGCCTACCAACGGCGCAAATGGGGTGAGACGCTCTACAGGCTGGATCGATTCATCGATGCAGAGGCTATTCTCGAGACCATCAGCGACGATCCGGGGCGCCCTTGGCTGGCCCATAATTTGTCGCAGGTCAAACTTGCGTTGGGCAAGCTTCCGGAAGCACTAGCGCTGATCGACGAGTCCGTAACCGCTGCGGTTGGCGCGAACGAGAGGTACCGCAGCAGCTTTCTTCTGCAGCGGATCAAGGTCAAGCGTGCGCTGCAACTAGACGCTTCCGCCGATATTGCCGAAGCTTTGAGTTTTACTAAGCACCCTGGTCTTCTCAAGCAAATCTCTGAACTCGACGGGTAGGTACAGCTTGGGGGATGTCATGACAGCCTCGCTGTCCGGAGCACTAGAGTGGGAGGGGCCGCCGCAGTCAAACGCGAGCTGGCTGAGTTCGGCGCGCTAGGACGTAGACTCGACGGGCTGAAGCCGCCATGATGGCGCCCCCGCCGGGACTGAATCAATAAGCAACTCGCAGAAGTGCTATCACGTTGAGTAGATACCCAGAAGGGGGCACGTTCAAGACGGTCTGAACTGCCCCGGTTTTTTCGGAGGCTCAACACTCTAGGAGGATTGAGCCATGAGCAAGTCGAACAAGTTCTCGCTCGAGGTACTCGAGCGCGCGGTGAGGATGGTGCAGGGGCAGCACGGGGAGTACCCGGGCCGAATTGGGCAATATCAGCAACTCTTTTGATCGGTCGATGGAGCCGCAATTGAGTGGGTAGTTCAATGACCGCATTGAAGCCAAGACCGGGAGCTTGGTATCCGCCGACGACCGACCGCTCCCGCTGCAAAGCAGCCTCCTAGGGCGCACTCCAAGATCAGTGCTGCATTGCCATCCTCGGCAGAAACTCCACCCCAGTCCGCTTGACCAGTTCCTGATAGCTGATGGGCTGGCCAACCGATTCTCCTGCCTTGTTCTGCTGCCAATGCGCCCAAGCCCGCTGCGTGGTCGCGTCATAAACCAGCTTGTAAAGGTACGTTGGTACTTTCACCTGATTCGCACCAATCGTTGGACCGCTGTCCGTGAACACTGGCCCCGTGATCACATACACATCCCCTTTGGCCCGCAGCACATAGCGGCGCGTGTCCTGCTCGATCTTGTTCCACGCACCTCCGTTGTGTTGTGAATTCTGAGGAACCATGTTCGCCAGACTGAAGCTCTGCGCCATGGCGGTCGGCGTCGGCATATCGCCTGCGGGCGCCATGTTGAGGCGTGCGGGCGGACGAAACACTTGAGAAGGCGCCAACCAATGACAGGACCAGCGCATAAGAAAAACGCACTCGGGGCGACCAAAAAAAATTTCAGAATCACTGCGATCAGGCTGCAAAAAAATGGGACTGCCGATTGGAGCATTCGACGGCTTTGTTTTCGAAGTCCGGAGGCCGAGTGCACTGGGTTTTACAGGTGCTTTCACACAGGGGTGCTGCGATGGAGATCTGTGCTCACCCGTACTGTCGGTCAGTCGCTATGAATGCGACATCCGATGAGCGCGGTGCTCCGTCACTTCTCCCGGCTTGCCGCTCCGTGCGGTGGGAACTGCTGGGCAACGGGCGGCGCATTCATTGGGCCTTGAGCAGAGAAGTGCAGGCCGTGCATCGGCGATAAAGAGAGCTCGAACGGACGGCCTTGCCAGTAGGCCGGCCCGGCCAAAAAGGCGGCTGCCAACGAGAGGGGCAGCCAGAACGACTTGCCCATTGCCTTGGCAAGGCGCTTCAGCTGGCGAAAGATGTGTCTGGGGTTCATGAAGTAAGTCTCCCGCCGTCATGCGCAGAAACGAAACCCTACTGGGGGGATGCTGCGCCATGAGGACGATGCCCAAGCATGCCGTTAAGGGCCGGAATCTCTCTGCCCTATACCGGTTTTCATCGCAGCGCTGGTGTCCCCTGTAGGGTTTGACAAATCGCCTAGCGTGAAGTAACACCACCCCATCTGTTCCCATTGTGCGTATTTCGGCTCTCCTAGACAGCCGGTTCGGCACCGTGGACACAGAATTCGGCACCGCGAGCACAGGGCTGCACATGGCCTGCGAAACCCTCGCTGAGGAACAGAGTGGGGGCGGTGGGCTAGACTTCCGGTATCGGCCGAGGGTGTGTGAAAACGTCGATAGACGACTTTTGCAGGGGTACTTCAACCATTGCTCGCATCGAGATCGTGCGTTGTAGGCCGATCTGAGCGGTCGATTTCTTGGCAGGCCGGAAAGTCCAGGGCGTGATGCGCGTTTTCACACAGCCTCGGTCAACACCGGTCGTTCGTCAATCTGAATAGGCTTCACTGATGGCGCATCTTGAGCGGTCTGTGGCAACGTTGCGCATCATGGGCAACGACCTAATTCCCGAGAAGATTTCGAGGCTCCTAAGAGCGGAGCCGACATTCAGTCATGCAAAAGGACATCAGTTCCTGTCGGCCTCATCTGGGCGCATTGTCATAAGGAACTCTGGCATGTGGCGTCTAAGCGCGAAGGAAACCAAGCCGGAATACCTTGATAGTCAGGTCTCTGAGTTGCTTGCTCAAGTCACGTCAGACTTATCAGTCTGGAGCCGCATTGCGGCTCAGTTTCGCGTTGACTTGTTTTGCGGATGGTTCATGGGCAGTCGAAACGAGGGTGTGGCAATTTCGCCCGAGACTATGGTTGCTTTGGGGCAGCGCGGCATACAGTTGTCACTCGACATCTACGGGCCAGAAGCGTCGGATGGCGACAGCGCTGTGACGCAGGCCTAGCCTCCCCGCCAATTTCCGCCATGGAGCGAATGCTAGGACCGCTTCGGGCCCGATGCTGCCCCTGCTACGATGGCGGCAACCGGCCAGAACCGGACATTCGCTAAACCGTCTGACGCTACTATGCCCGTAGTAAGGCTAGACTCAGGAGCTGTCAACCTCCAAGGCCCTTCGCGAATCGACAATACTGGGGGCGGCTGTGGTTACCGCCCCACGTTATGTCTGCATTCGGGCGCTGATTTGATGGATCACTTCGTTGATGTCATTCAAACTGCCCAGACTCTTACGGTGCGGGAACGCTTCGTTAAGCTTAAGCAGGATCGGCTTCGCTGCACTGTCCTCCTTCATAAAGGCAACGAGTCCCTCCGGCTCATCGATCAACTTCAGAGCGAGCGCCAACCCCATACCCCTGGGGTACGCACTTACCGCAACGGCGGTGTTTTGCTCTGAGTTTGGATGTGTTGGATGCATTCCCCCATACATATCGAGTAGCGCTTGCCATGCTCCAGTGTTACGGTAAGCCTGCACTGGCGGCCATGTTTGAAAGTCCGTCAGAGACTTCCCTGCGCTCAAAGCTTGTAAACACAGAAGCTGCGACACCTGGGTGAGCAACGCTCCGAGTGCCACATAGAACTGCACTCGGGTGCCATACATGAGCAGGTAGCTGAATTGCGCGTGATACGCGCACATCTCAGACTCGATCGGGTATCGCTCCATCCAGAAACGGTAGTCGGTGGGCCGCTGCTGTCGACGAATTGTCGTATGCATCGCGTGTCCGAGCTTGTGAACGATCAGTTCGACGGGCGAGCAGAACACAGAAGGTAGAAAGACGGCTCCGTCGGCGATGCCGCAAGACATGAAGAAACCTTCGACGCTTTCCGTTTGGGGTACTCGTGAAATATGCACCGGTACCGCAGAAGCGTCAAACTCATAGCGCTGCTGAATAAACTCCCGTGCCTGGCGAATGTGCTCAGCAGTTACGGGCTCATTCCGGAATGCGCTACCGCCCGCAAATGCCCGATCAATAACTTGCTGAGTTTCTGCTGACAGGGTCAGCTGTTGGTACTCCACTGGATAGGGCAACACAGCGTCCTCGACCGTGTCTTTCGGAATCTTCTTCGTAACCTCCATCAACACATCGGCGTGTAGCTGCATCGCGCGATCACGGCCCTCGAATGGACTGTAGCTTTTAAGAGTCGTATCCAGAAGCAGCCGCTCTCCCCTGGTCAACTGTGTTATCAGATCACTCATCTAAACAATTCCATTTTTAAATTACTCAGAATTATGAATCGCCCTGAGCCGCAGCACTGGTCGCTTGCTATGCAACGTGAGTTGCTCTTAGAGTCGCTAACAAAACCGGGAACTTGCAAGGCTGAGCAGCGTCACCGTGTACATGAAACGAGCCTTGATCAGCCAAAACTCTGGCAAGAATTCGAGCCACTGGTACCACAGCCGAAACCCTCGCCCAAGGGAGGCCGGCCGCGGAGCGACTACCGCGCCGCCTTCAACGGCATCCTCTTCGTCCTGATGACTGGCATCCCATGGGAAGACCTGCCGAAAGAACTCGGCTTCGGCAGCGGCATGACCTGCTGGCGACGTCTGCGGCAGTGGCAACACGAAGGCGTCTGGGATCGACTGCATCAGGCGCTGCTCCATCGCCTGCGCCAGTACGACCAAATCGACTGGAGCCGCGCAAGCATCGATGGCGCGAGCGTTGCAAGCCCCCGGGGGGCGAAGCGACCGGTCCCAACCCGACCGACCGGGGCAAGCTCGGCAGCAAGCGCCATGTCCTGACCGATGCTCGCGGCGTGCCGCTGGCGATATTGGTGAGCGCAGCCAATAGGCACGACTCGATGTTCTTGGAGAGTGTGATCGACGCCGTGCGACCTGTAGGAGGTTTGCAAGGCAGGCCAAGGAGACGACCGGACAAGCTGCACGCAGACAAGGGCTACGACTACGACAAGTGCCGCAAGGCACTACTCGAGCGTGGCATCCAAGTGCGCATTGCACGACGTGGCCTCGAGAGCAGTGAACGGCTCGGGCGCCATCGCTGGGTGGTCGAGCGCACGCATGCCTGGATTGCAGGCTTTGGCAAATTGCGCATCCGTTTCGAGCGACAGCTGGACACCCATCTGGCCTTGCTCAAGCTCGCCTGCTCCATCATCTGCTTGCGCTTCGTCGAGAGGTTTTGTTAGCCACTCTTAGTGCTTGGCCGCTTTGGGCCCTAAGCAGCCGGTAGACGAAACGACCCCAAAGCTGCCGTTGACTTACTACTAGCTGGCTTGCTGTCCAAACCGATCGGTCTGGCGCGGTGCCTGCCTATTGGCAAGCTATAGTTGTCAGAATATCCCGCACAGTCTATCTTAATTCGCAAGGTTTACGGGTGCATCACGTTAGATGGCTTTAAATATATTTATGCAAAAGTATTTCGAATTACCAAAAAACGATCCACAATCAAAAGCCAACAACGATTGGTTCGAATATTGCAGAAAACACGCGATTCCCTTCATTATTTTGAGATGCAGGACAACGCTTGCAGATGTTGAATGGGATTACATAGCGTATTCGACTGAATTCGATGACGCTTTTAAGAATTTAAATGGAGAGCTGCGGGATAAAGCAATTTTGCTTTTCAAGAAATATGCAGACCATCGATCGGAGTACCAAGCAAGTGATTTGCTGATATCTTTCAAAAAAATTGAGATATCTAAAGCAAAATCGGCTGCCAATGAACTTTACGACCTAATAATTCATTACTCAAAGAGAACCGAGATTTAAAGATAACCCTTCGCTCAAGCAGATCCACCTACGGCATTCGGCTTACCTAGCCCCTTAGGCGGCCGAGAACAGAACTATCCACTTCGGGAGTGATTTTGGAACCAATCACAACACATCTGCACGTCGAATGGGATGGCCCACATTCGTACGACGCTGCCAAGCGACTCAAAGATGAGTTTATTGACTACGGTGTCTACCAAGTTTATGGCGCGCATCCAGTTTATGGATCGGATGTACTGCTCTATATAGGAAAAGCGGACAAGCAGACGTTTGGCGTACGCCTTTCCCAGGAAGGCTGGAACTTCCACAATCAAGACTCAACGCGATTGTGTTTCTACGTCGGCCGCATCTCAGGATATAACAAGACGCCAAGAGACTCTGTTTGGACAAAGCACATAACGCTTGTCGAAAGACTGCTGATCTATTCTCACTGGCCTGCAGGAAAATCCTCTGGACTCAACGTGGGGTTCGGAAAAGAGCTGTATGGGGTGCATGTTTTAAACTGGGGAAAGTACCGCGATCTGCTGCCGGAGGTATCGGGATCAAGATATTCTGACCAGTTCTACGAAGACAAAAACTACAAGCCATACGGCGAGTCGCGGCGCCCGGTCGTCTAAACCTTCGCTCAAGCATTAGGTTCTCATTGGATTTGCAAACCCAGAGCCATGCATGCCCGTGAAAACCGTAGATTCAGTGAGAACGGATCGAGGTGCCATTCCCATAGACCGCTAAAAACCTACCGCATAGGGGCTTCGGCTGCGATTTGGCGCCCGATGAAGCGATGAAAAAAGGCCCGTCAAGCGGGCCTCTCATTCTGGAAGCTTCCCTTACCGGTTGCGGTGGTACTCCGCGAAGTCTGCGTGGTCCTGGGCCTCCTCCGCATCCAGGGTGAACTCGTCACGATGCTCTCGGCAAAGCCCGTTTGGGTACATCTCGCTCGAAGGGTACAGGCGATCGGGCCCACAGCAGTGGCATGTACTGAACTCGCCTCGGTTGACCGCGACGGAGCTTCCAAAGCCAATCAGCACGTCGTCGGTGTCGTACACCGGCAGGTTGTCGATGGATTTCACACCGGTTGACATGCACGCTGGCGCTAAACCCGTCTGAATGCCCCGGGCGAGCCACAAGGCATCCTTGACATCAAGACCAGCACGGCTACCAACCTTGGCGATGGCTCGCTCAAGGGAAGGCACATTCGGCTCAATGTGATGCGGAAATTGTTCGTCCGGAGAGGGAACGCCGTCCACAGGAACCTCAATCATCATGGTCTTCGGCGCACCATGCGCAGGCATAAATACCAGCGACTCGATTAAATGAGTCTCCTTGTAGCCACCGGTGGACTTGAAGCCGAAATATCCGGCGATCAGTTCATGTGCAGTTGCTGAGCGAAGCTTGTGGCCATGCTGCTCGGCAACATGACGAAGATGGAATGCCGCCTCGCGGACGTAGTCGGGGGTTGTTTCGTTCGACATGATTTTTCCTTACAGGGGCCACGCGCATTACGCCCCTGATAGGTCCAGTCGGACGTTGGGGGAATCAGAGTCGGAAAAAGTAGAACCAGGCTTTTTTCGGAGCGCGAGAACCGAGGCGGCCGCCTGCCTTCATTATGATGGAAATCGCGCTGCACCGTGACGCGTGTTCGCATTGCCATTTGCAAGTAGCGAAAATCTTTGCAAGAGCAATGAGAACCTACCCAAGCGGCGACCCACTGCGGTGAACACCGCTTGGCCGCTCCAGGCATTGGAGTAAATAGACTTTCGCGGCTAAGCGGTGTCGCCTCCACGGGCGCCTTAGTTCGAGCGTTGAGCTTCGTTTCCGCTAGCCGCTACCGACTGCTTTTGGCCGAATTCTGCCGGATGATTGGCTGTAGGGGGTAAAGCATTCCGCTTAGTCTTGGGGAACTGACTTTGTCAGCTCCTGCAATTCGCGCACGCGGCGGGCAGTCTCAGAGGCCTGGCAGCTGATGTACATGGGTTGGTAGCCTTGACCACCGGCGGCACCCGAGGCGAGAAGTTCGCAATGAGCATCTCGATAGGAGAGCCAAGCAATCTCGCCCTTCCGAAGGGTCTCCTTTTTTTTCGTCGCTGAGTCGATTGCGAAGCTGGCCGTAGATTCTGTTTAGGCGAGCATCGATAGCAGTGAACTCGCGTCCGAGGCAATCTATCAGTTGGTCATTTGCGAGCAGTTTGTCGCACGAACCTGCCCAAGAAAATGAGCAACTTGTCGCCAAGAGAATAGCAATCGCGAATTGAAGACGCATGTTTTGGGGGTCCGCTTTCGGGTATTTTCAAAAGACGCCTGGGCAACCGCTCTTGGCCGAATCCTGCCCTAGAGGCGCGCCTGGATAGTGTGATTGGCGATCTGTCATCGGTGCTGGCATAGTGGTCAGGTCGAAATGGACTCAGTGTTCAGGTGCGTCCGGAACACGCAATACGCTGTTTGAATGGCTTCCTATTTTGGAAGAGGAACTGGCCCTGCATCCATCTGTAGCCCTGGTGTTGAGCAGCACCTGGTGCACCCGCCCAGGTTATGCCAAGACGCTCCAGCGGCTGCCCGAGCAACTGCGAGCGCGATTCATTGGCGGCACGTACCACAAGCGCGTCCATGGGGCCGATCCATGGAGCCTGGCGTCGTTCCGCAGCACCCCGCGAGGCATGCAGATACTGGCAGATGTGCAGCGGAGAAAACCGCGCCACTGGATCGCGCTGGACGATGACATCGAGGACTGGCCCCCGCTCGCCATCGGCAATTTGGTAGCTTGTGAGGGCACTACCGGGCTTTCTGACCCAGAAGTCCAGCGTGCGCTGAGGCGAAAACTGATGCAAAGTGCCGTAGGGTGAGAGGCGTCAACAGCGCGACAGATTGCATGACCATTTGCGGATAAGGGACTCATGTAAGTCTATGATTTTGCTGAATCTATCCGTGAATTCAGAGAACTATTTGCGGCTAAAAATGCGGCTATTTCAACCACTGAGTTGACATTGTCCGCATCCTTGATGCGCCACAAGACACCTCTCTGGGCTGCTGACCTCGCAGCTCGTGGTGGACGCGCTGATGATGAGGTAACCGTAGATATAGATCTTCAGCAGCACTGCGGGGTGGTAGGACGGGCGCCCCGTAAAGGCAGGCGTTGAGCCTTCGAAACCCAGTGACGCCAAGTTCAACTCGCCGACGAAGACATCAACCACACGGATCGGGTTGTCCTCGGCGATGAAGTCATCCAGGCACTCTGGCAACAGCATGACCTGTTGCCGATCCTGGCCTTCGATGTATATGGACATATTGACCTCGGTGCTCAATATGCCTGTGAAGACTACTGGCGCAGATGTCACGCCGGGTGAGGGTTTTCACACAGCCTCGGTCGATTGCTGGCCAACACGAACGACCGCTGATGGGTATCTCAGGTTTGTAGCGCTGTCCCATCAAGCCTGCCGTCCGGCGACAGACCGCTCACAGCCTGAAGCCGCCACGCCGGAGGTCTGTTCTACAGCGATCTCGGCCATTAGGCGAGTGGCGTCGTGCGACCGGTCCTGCGCCAGTCCCGGTCTTCAAGGTTCCGGCCGGCGTAGATTCTAACCGGCTGGTTTGACGGAAAGGCGGCCGTACGATACTGCTGGCCGCGCTGACGACGTCCGAGGGACCGCTGCAGCGTTCTGCGACCGTTTCAGATGACCCGTTGCTGTCAGTTATTCATACCACGCAGAACGGTTAGCTAGTTGAACTCAAGCTTTCGGGACAGCCGACGCCGGCCAGGGCGTCTCCGGCAGCTCCGTCAGCCGCTTGGCCACGGCCGCGGCACGCTCCTTAGCCTCTCCATCTAGCTCCTCCAGCCGGTCCAACGAATCATCGGCGGGCGGCAGTTTGCCAATCCGCCGCAGGGACCTGGACAGCCTGGCCGCCTTGAGGCCGAGCTTGAGATACAGCTCCCGTCGCATCTCCAAGGTGCTTTCGGCGTCGGTCCAGGCATGGTTCCAGTGCTCGGTGATGCGGCTTTCGGCAAGCGCCTGCTCGCCGGGAAGATTCAGGACGTCGTAGACCAACCGGATGTCGATCGACTTCCAGTCGACCGGAAGATCATGAGGAGCAAAGCTCGGGTCGCGCACCGCCGCCATCTCGGAAGTTTCGTCATTAGGCTCGGGGCCGAAATCCTGAGCTACGGCGGCGCAACCCGTCGCGAAACGGTCCAGTTCGCAGACGACCCGCACGCACAAGTAGGCCGCGTGGTTGCTCTTCTCGCTGTGCCGGGTGATGGCGTCGATCGCCCATTTGCCTAACAAAGCGATGGCAGCGCCGACGACCGCGTAGAGAAATCCGATCAGCTTGTCGTCCATGTCCATCATGGCATTTGGATGGAGTCCGGACTTGCGACCGGCAGGACAGTCGGGACGACCGGATGGCTTGCCAGAACGGGCGCGATCATGACGTGCGCCGTGGCTTTGGCTGCAGGCGCTGCCGCCGCACCTACTTCCACGAATCCTTTGGCGATCAACGCCGGCCGAAGCTCTTTCAGGGCGTTGTGAGGTACAGCTACCCAGAGCAGGTCCCGGGCTCGCGTCGCCGCGACGTAACCAATGCGGCCCAACTCTGTCGTGACGCCGCCCAGCATTTCCTTCACGTGCTCCTTGGTAGTCACATACAGGACGGCGTCCAGGCTTTCTCCCTTGGCCTTGTGCACAGTGTCGATCCGCAGTGCCGTTGCATTGTCATCAGCCAAGTCCTTGGCGCTGATCAGCGGCGTGCTCGGCAACGCCTTCTTAGAAATCTTGTTGCCGAGGTTGGCGACTTGCGTGAAGCCGAAGTCGTTTTCGAGGTCGGTCAGCAGCACTTTGATGCGCGCCAGCAGCTGGGCATGCCACTCCTTGTCGCCCACCAGGGACGACGACGGCAGGCCGGTTACAGGGTAGCGGGTGAAGGCCCAGATCGCCTTGCGCAGTTTCCGGTCATCGGGCTTGTTGGACGGTTGCGTGATCTGGCTCACCAGGCCGTGAGGTGCGTTGTCCAGCAGTGCGACCACCGCGACGGCTACGCGTTGGAACGCCCTGAGGAAGTCTTTGCGGCGATCACGCAGCACCGCGGCGGCGGCGAACAGCTTGACCAGGCCTTGGCCAACCGGTGCCTCGTCGCCACGAAGTGTCCCAGCCAACTTCTTGGCTCGGCACAAGATGGCGGAACGCTTGATGTCCGCGCCGGTGGCTGACATGGCACCCTGGAATGAAGAGATGAGCTGGGGGTGCTGGTCTCCCTTATAGCCGGTGAAGAAGGCACCGTGTGGCGTGCCAGGCGGGGGCCGTTCGGCGACGTCGACGCGGCCGCACAGGCCATTGGCCAAGTCCACGATACAGGGGGCCGAACGGAAGTTCTTCTTCAGCGAGTGCTGCTGAACACCGGCGCGCTGGTGGTATTCGATGAGGAACTTTCCGTCGGCGCCCGCGAACTCATAGATGCCCTGATTGGGGTCGCCGATCAACGTCACGCGAGAGCCGGCACCTATCAGCAGTTCCAGAATGGCCTGATGGACCGACCCGATGTCTTGGGCCTCGTCGATCACGATGTGCGGATAGCGACGTGCAAGTGCGGCGAGAAGTTTCGGTTGCTCCTTCAGCGCCCGGTAGGCCCAGTAGCGCCCGAGGTCGTGGGTATAGGCGCCCGTGCGGCCCAGCTTCGCGATGAGGTTGCGCGCGATGGAGGTGTCGACCAGGTCAGGCTGTTCGTTGAACACGTAGAAGAAGACCTCCTTGCCGTTGACAAACGCCAGCTTCAACTCCTTGATCGACTGAGGAAACGATGACGTCGAGAACTTGAAGCCTTCCAGGAACGTTTCATCGCCCGTCACAAGGAAGGCCGCCCGCGGCGACTGCATGGTCCGATGGCAATGGGGCCGGATCATGTGCGTGGTGATGAATCCGTCGAGCGTGTCGATGTCCACCCGCGATCGGCCGGCGTTGGACGGCAGGCTGCCGGCCAGATCGTCATAGGCCCTGCGGAAGGTGTCGACCGCTACGTTGGAAAAGGATAGCAGCGCCACGCGGCCGCGCGCCTCGCCGAGATTTCGCCGCATCTGCACAACGCGGTGCACGGCGGTCTTGGTCTTGCCACTACCAGCGCAAGCGATGACGCAAAGCGGCACCATCGGCGCGTCGACGACGCCTTGCTGCTCAGGGGTGAGGCCGCTCATAAGGCCGACGTCGCTGCTGCTTTGCAGACGTGCTTGATGGCGTCCTGTATGTAGGCCGGCACATTGAAGGAGACCATCTCGTCTGAAATGACCTGCGCCAGCGACTGAGCAAAGCTGCCTTTCTGGACGTTCTTTGTCTTGCGTTCGAACATGCCGCAGAACAGCGCCTTGGCCTTGGCAGCGTCACCGACCTCCGCGGCGACGGTGGTTCCGAGTGACTTGGCGATCCGAGGCCGCAGTTCCTTCAGCGCTTTCAGCATGGCGGCGCGGTTGTCAGGATCCAGGGCCAGGTCGTACTCGAAAGTCTTGAGGCCATAGAACACTTTGACGTGGCTATCCTCGCGAGCCTTCATCTTCGCGGCGTTCGCCGAGACGGTGAGGGTGTCTCCCGGCGCGGGATATAGCGGCTCGGCATCGTCGTCTTCGTTGTCTTCGTCCTCGGTCGCAGGTGCCGGTGCTACTGCCGGTGCCGCTACTGTCGGTGCCGCAACTGGTGCGGCCACCGCTGGTGCGGCCACCGCTGGTGCTGAAGGCGTAGCAACTGCGCCCGCTGGGACAGGCTTGGGCGCCACTGGGTCGGCATCTGTGAGGACCGCCACCGGGATCTTCAGCGCCTTGTCGCCGAAGAGAGGCAAGAACGAATCGAAGTTCAGCCCCTCGACACTGATCAGGCTCACGCCATGCTGGCGCAGGTTTAAGCCCATGCGCTCGGCGAGCGCGTCTACCATCATGAGCTCGGCCGCGCCTTCGACAAAGATGACCCGACGAGCAAAGAAGAGCTCAGCGCGTGTGACATCGAGGTAGCGCTCTAGCTTCTCGCGTTTCCCTTTGTCGAAGGTAATGCTGCGGGGAAGGAAGGTCTCGACCGCAGCGCCCGTGTCGACGAGGCACACCAGGCTATCCAGGTCGGCAATGCTTGCGAAGTTGGGCGAGTGGCTGGTGACAAACAGCTGGACCGGCTTCTCGCCGTCGATGGCCTGGATGGACTGCAGGTACTGCAGCAGCACGGCTTGAAGCTGCGGGTGCAGATGTGCCTCCGGCTCCTCGACGATCAGTCCGCGGTAGCAGGAGTCTGGGTTCTTGGTCAGCTCGCTGAGCACGACCGCCATGTAGATCAGGTTGTTGAATCCCAGCCCGTTCTGCTCGATCTCGAAGGCGTCCACGACCAACGACAGCCGGGACTTCAAGCTCTTGAAGTCGCTGGCGCTCAGGCCGACTTCCAGCAACTGCGCGAGCTGCGTACCCAGCATGGACTGATGCCGGGTGTCGATGGCCTTCTGTGTATTGACGATGGGCAGGTGCTTCTTCAGCTCTTTGTCGAGATCCTGCAGCGCTTTGTCGATGCCTTTGACACCGTCTTCCTCGGCCAAGAGTTGCAGCAGCCGTGCAAGCTGGCTGGTGCGGCCGGGCTTGAGGCCTTGCGACGCGTCGCGCAGCGGCGGCAGGTAGACGCCTCTGAGGTTCTCCATCATGTCCGTCGTCAGGCCGACGTCCTCATGCTCACCGCACCACCGCTTGGCGCGCAGGCGGCCGCCCTTGTCGGGGTCCGAGTAGCGGATCTTGATGTGCGCTTCGAGTTTTCCTGCCGCGTCAGGCACGAGGGCGGCCAGGAAGTCCGCTTCATCGTCTTCGTCCAGCCCGCTGAACACGTACTCGAAGACGATGTCGCCAGATGGGACACCGCCTTTGGGTCGATGCAGGTCCTCTTCGCCGAGGCGCGGGTAAGGCTCGTCGTGCCCAGCCAGCAGCGCGCGCAAGGCGTCGACCACCGCCGTCTTGCCGACGTTGTTGCCGCCGACTAGGACATTCAGGCCGGCCTGAAATGACAGCTCCGCATGCGCGAGCTTGCGGAAGTTCTTGATGACCAGTTTGGCCAGGTGCATTGTTGGTTTCTCCCTGTCTGAAGGATCTCTTCCTTGCAGTGCATCTCGTCCCGAAAGTGGCCCGTGGCCACCAGGCTCAGCGACCTTTGGCGGGTACCGGTGCTCCTCCGTACATCGAATGCTAGCTGACTGGCGCGCCGGTTCCGCATGTATGAGATATGCGGCGAAGGTCCCGTGCTGAGGCCGCCGGCTTGGGTATCAACCGCGATATGGCTTTCTCCAAATCGACCAGTACGAATGCGAACGCCGGGTCCAACGGCCGGTTCCGGCCACAAGCAGACATCTCTTTCGGAGGCAGAATCGGGGCTAGAAGCGAAAGCTTAAATAGCGACAGATAAAAATTAGGGGATGTGATGAGCCAAATTAAAGGATTGATGCCTGCCAACCCGAAATTCAATGAGGATGATTTACTTATTTTTGTTACACGCATCTTGGAGCGCTCGACCAGCTACAAAAATTTCAGCATTAGGTCTGCATCCAAACATTTGGAAAGAAAGCTTGGTTACGACGCAGATGTTGAAGCACTCTATCAAGTTTATATGCAATTCAAGGTGGCAAAATATGCTTATCAAGAAAATAGCAAGTTTATTAAGGGGCGCAAGAGCTTCGGCTTTGATGATACATTGGGGGTAATGCATTTTGGCCTAAGAGCGCCGCCAGAAAATATAAGTACTCCTGAAGAGTTGCAGCATAATTGCCTTTTTCGACTCTCATTGATATACCCGGGTCGCACAATATATGTCGCGCCCACGTTTACAGACGATAGCCTGCTAAACTCTTTAGCCATTCCATGGCACTATGTCTACTCCCATCTTTCGCCGATGGTCTTGCAGCAGTCTACCATTCAAGTGGGGAAATTAAAATTCTCCTGTTCAAGCATTCCTGTACTGCAAAACCTCGTTTCGATCTTCCCTCATGCGCCAGTTAAAACGTACAAGCATAGCTACGCATTCAACTTCTCCAATGAAGTTTCGTTTCATTCGAGTCCAAAAAATATACCGGATGGTTCCAGATCATTTCTATCTCTGATTACAGAGAAATATTCAGGCGCTATTGGGAATATGGAGGTGCAAGGCTGGGAGAGCCCGGACCAAATCATTGAGATAAATCGATTTATTATTAAAGAGGTTTTTCGCGGCAAAAATTCTCAGCTTCAGAATTTCTTAGATGCAATTGGAGCCGCAGACCAGCGAAATCCAATCCGCTCGCGTTGGGCGCTTAATCGCGCTCTTGAAGAATTTTTCGGAATTCATTCGTTCTGTCTTGTGAAGTATCGAGACTGATGTGCGCAAATCGGCAGGAAGGTTGATTCCTGATGCGTTGCGACGTTCGCTTTCGTAGGTGAACATCAGACTTAGTTATGGCCGCCTTATACTCACAAGGGTCGCCGAGGGATAGGCTGTGTGACGTTCTCCAGGACCGCTGCTGGCTAATAGCAGCTAGCCCAAGTCGGCATACGAATGTTTGCGATCGCGAAGCAGTCGGTCGTAAGTGACGCGCGAGCGTCTGCTTTGGGCCCAAAGCGGACAGTTGGTATATTAAGCCATAACTGAAAAACGTCGCGCAGCCACTAAGATAGTGTTTGATTAGGCTTTAGTGCGAAACGCTTCGCGATGTATTTTGCAGAATTATCAATGTTTGGATAAACTGTTCGTTCATTGATATTTAGCCGATCAAGCTGGGCTAGTATCTCGACTTTATTGCTGATTCCTATCCTAAGAATTTTCATGTCCTCACTTCCTTCTTCTGGGAGTGCTGCGTCATGCCCAAACAATAGAAAGGCACCTGATTGAAAGGATATGCGATTATTTGTGTGCTTGCCCTTTACACAAATGACTGAACGCATGTCGGCAGGTAAAATTCTACCTTCGAAATATGGCTTTTCTTCTTTTATAAAATGGAGCAGTCTTTTAACTGCTTGCTGTTTGTTAAAGCCTTCTATATCTTCCATTCTTGAGTAATCAATATTGCTCTTGTCTTCTTGGGAAAGTCTGGCGAGATTTGCAATACAACTAGCCGTATCGGAGTCAAAGTATTTGACTTTATCAGGCGGGATGAAAAACATAATGACCTCGCCGTCCTGTTGAGCATTGGAGATGCATGCAAAATACAAGCTAATCAGTGGGTTTGATGTAATATCCAGCAGCCTAGTCGGCAGAGAATAATGCTGCGCCCTCACAAGGCGATCTAGTGTGTAAACATCTTCGCGAAAATCTCCAGAATTGGACACGAGAAGCTCGCGGTACATGACGTCTTCGTTATTTAGGTAGATAACGTTGCCTTTTTCGTCCTTCCTTAGCAACGAAGGCTCTAAGAGATAGCCTTTGCGCTTTGAATGTCCCCGATAAAAGACCTCGCTAGTGCCGACACTTAAACGCAATACCGTCTCAACAAAGCTTCCGACGTTGTCTGCGTGGTTTTGAGGCGGAACCGGCTCAGGCAAATCAGAACGATAAATTTTTTTCGAGCCGAAATTAATCCCAGGCACGCCAGCCCTTGACAATACGTCAAAGAGATCTTCGTCCTTAATTGCCCAGTGTGTCCGATTCATTTCCCAATCACGAATGTCAAGTGCCCCCTGAAGAGGCAGTATTGATTCATAAGGAATGGGTTCAATGTTGGGATCAAATTCAAATTCAATATAAAGGTCTTGATTTCGGTTGCGATGTTTGATAGTTTTTAAGCGCCCGATACGAACAGGCTCATCCGTTCCCTCGTATGCAAACATGCATGGTAATTCGAGCAAAGCGTCTATTTGCCGCGACTCCAATTCTCTGAAGCTATCAGCAACATCCGCATCAGTATATTCAAGGAACCTACTGCGGGGATAGACGTACCCAAAACTATTCCAAGCGTCGCGGTTTCCAGATACTAAAAAATTAAACATTGACTTAAAACCCCAGTTGCCGTATTGGACCTCAAGTATTAATTAACACCTGCAAAAAATTCGGCTCCCGCGAATGTCTGCTTCTGGCCGAACGCGGTCATCGCAGCGCCTAGGGCATCGCATCGCTTACAGAGCGTCGAGCCACCCATGCGCGTCCATATGACCTATGAACGCGGCAAGCGAGGCTCCGTCCACCTCAAGCTCGGCACGGTGACCTCCCTTTCGATGAGGCTCGATGGTGAAAACTGAGACGAGCCCCGGTGCGCTCTTCAACGCTGTAACGAGGGCCTCCCTCTCTGCATCACCAGAGGGGAAGGGATGTTGCTTGTGCAGGTAGCGAGGTCCAATTCTCATCACAGCGTCCGCTTCTGGCCGAATTCTGTTCCCTACGCCAAACGGAAGAACGGACAGCCGTACTCTCAACATCGCTCCGGACTTGAGTCATTTGCGACTTCTGTTAGGACCTAGAGAACTTGAATTCTCGTTTAATATTATTCTCAAACAACGTTGACGATTACAGTTGCTGCACAGTAAGACCATCAAAAACACAGACTGCAAGTCACTTTCAGGAGAAAATCGTGTCCAGAATAACCCGCATCGCCCAGCTTAATCTGCAGGTTTTGCAGTCTAAATTACGTTAGCCGCTACAGGCAATCGTCTCCCGGTCTTACTTCCATGACGCATTCAGATCATTCCGGTATCCAGCTTGCCGATTGGCAATTATCATTTGTCGAGCAGTTCATCTCGGATGGCAAACGGCGCACACGCTTGGTTGCCAGCAACGGAATGGGGAAAACGACAGTTGCTCGGTACGCAGCCCGTGAGGTGCTACGACGACAGGGAAATGATTACGCACTCGTTATTAGCCATCACGGCGCTCTCGCAGAATATTGGCGCCGTCGGACTGGAAACGACGATTTAAACTGGGGAACCTCTGCTGATGATCTTCAGACCAGAAAGGCAACTGGACTTTCTGTGTCTTCCCACAATTTGCATACTTCCGATCTCGGTCGTGACATTTTGGAGGTGGGCAAGGATGCAAGCTTTCTTGTCATTGTTGACGAAGCACATGACGCATATCCCCCCTTAGAGGAATATGTTGGCCGTCTGCTTGCTGCAAATAAGCGTTCTCGGTCACTGGCTCTGTTTACGCCGTATCAAGCAATCAAAGTTGGCGGATGGGGTACCGAAGTTGATGCGGAGTACTTTTTTCAATCTGACGTAATTGCGCTTCCAGAATCTCGGGTGGAAGTAGCTCGGTTATCGCCAAGCCACTCAGTTCTTCAGTCTTTGCTCTTGCGCCCTGGCAGCCTAGATGAATTGCACTGGAGACAATTCGAGAAACTCATTGCCGAGCTATTAGAGGCAGATGGCTACACGGTTGAACTCATGCAAGGAACCAAAGACGGTGGCGTTGACGTAGTCGCGGTAAAGGATCACGGGCCGCTCGGCCCATTTAAGACACTCTGGCAGGCGAAGAAGAAGAATCCCGGAAACAAGGTTGGACTGTCGGTGGTTCGGGAGTTAGCGGATACTCGAAATGAGTTTGGTGCATCCAAGGCTTTCATCGTCACCAGCACCTATCTAACACGCGGTGCCATTCAAAGAATCCAAAGGGATTGCTATCAGTTGGGTAAGCTCGACCGAGATGATCTGAATAAATGGATAAGTCAGGTGCTTCATGGCACACGCGGCTAGCACAGCGTTCGAGCGGAGCTGCGCAAACAGCCGCGCAGCCCGCTGAACTCTACGTTAAGCATCAATGATCACAACAGTCCGCGTGATCCTTGGAACCATTCTCTTCGCGCTGTTACTGCCATTCACCCTACTCTATTCACGAATTCGAATGATGAACCCTCGAGAATACGGTCTCAATCAGAAAGACCGGGAGTTTGAAACTGTACGAAAATTCGGCATCGCCAATGCTTCGCGAGTTCGGTCAATGCTTGCTTCAAGAAGTGCGCGCGCCTAGCGATAAGGTACTTGGCGCAATTGTCTTTCTCGCAAACCAGGCATCGGAAATTGGGCACCTTGTCTCGCTGGCCAACAGTGATCCCGAAGCGCAATTTAACGCAGCCACCGTTAAAGATGAAAGAGCCAGGTAGCTCGGTTTCCTGCTTCTCCAATTGGCACTTTTCAGTGCCGCTGAAGCGCCTGCCTAAGTCGAACGTTCAGCGTCCGCTTTCTCCGACGGCCACCGACTGGTATTGGCCGTATGAGGAACTACCCAGCGACGTACATCGAGGTTTCTGGTAGCTCGCCGGCCTTCCAATGCGCGAAGACCTTCTGAGCTGCACGGTCAGCGACCCGACGCTGGCCATCACCGGGCATCGGCTCAAGTAAATCGAACTTCCCAGTCTTCTTGACAAGCTTCAGCCGCCCGGAGACGGCTTCGGCCTGTTCGTTGCGGTTCGGCCCGACGGCACGGTAGAGATTGCTACTGAACTGGTAGACACACTCGCGGTCGTCGTCGGAAACGCGACGCAAACTGATGCACATCCAGTCGAGATACCCACCGGAATCAGGCGTTGATGGCGATGGCTCTGCGGGCATGTTTCTGACGACCACAGGGGTCGCATGGGTTGCTAGAGGGGACTGCTCGGGCTGAATCGTGCCACAGCGAGGAACGTCCGTTCCTGGCCGAATTCTGCCTCATACGGCAAGCGGATAAGCGTCAAGAGCGCACCATGGTTGGACTTGGCACCGTCGTCCCTGAGTTGAGTCCTTTGCGACTGACCGTTGAGCGTGAGTGCTTCAAATTCTCATTTAGCTCCCGAAATTTGCATCTATTCTCAAATAGCGTTGACGATTACATCCGGCGCGTGCAGGGCGTACAGCTTGTTCTTGTCCTTGGATGACAACACTGACGTCTCTCATGAAGGAGCCTTGAGGTAACGCTTCTGCACCCGCTCCATGAACCCGCCTAGTGGCAATTCAAGGGCTTCCGCGAGTCGATAGAGCACGCTCAACGTGGGCTGTTTTCGCGCTACTTCTATCAAGCTGATGTACGGGCGATCAAGATCGCATCGCCCTGCTAAATCTTCCTGCGTGAGTCCCAACTCCTTGCGCCGGGCTTTCAACTCCAATGCGAGCGCGTTCATGAGTGCTTGGTTCGTGCTCGGCCGCATGAACAAATTTGGCATTTATGTATACTTTAGACACGTGTCTATAGACAGCTAAATAATTGCTGTTTGTAGAGGTAGTTTTGTGTTGCATGGCGCAAGCACAGTCTGAAGTTTCGCGAGGAAGTCAATCGCTGGAAGCGCTACTTTTGTGGTGTTGGGATTGGGACGGTCCAATGATCAAGGCGGGAGTTGTCTTGACGCGGCGGTCCAGGCTTCGTCGGCACGCAAGCCATGCAGCACGCATTCATTCACTGGCTTAAATAGCCGCAGGGAGGGGTAATGACGCCGAAGCCATGGCAGCCACAGGTGCTGCAGGATCAACTGACCGAGATGGGACCATCGGAGTCCGATCTGAACTCGACAAAGTACGCGTATCTGGAGTTCCGCAATTCAGGCCGTGTGCACAACGTGACCGTGATGTCCGATCTGGTGAGCAAACTCAAACAGTCCCTCAGCAAAGAGGGTGCAACGTTCCATTTGATACACGGGGAGAATGTGCGCACGGGGGACGCTGCCAGCATGGCAATCGCGGTTGGAGACGCGGATGGCAACACTTACGCCATCGACATGAAGCGCCGTGGCGCCGACGTCACTGTGGCTCGCTTGAAGAAAGCTGCTGCCACGGGGCGTGTTCTTCAGTATGTCGGGCTTTTCATGGGCTTGATCGGTGTTCTGCTGATTCTGGCCATCGTGGGCGCACCTATGGTTGTTCTCGGAATATTGGCGTGGCGCAATGGCAAGAAGATGGCAGTCGGGTGTCGCGCGCAAGTGGGCCTGTTGGAGCAGCAAATTGCCATGGTGGCCAGCATCTCTGGCGCACGATTGCTCTAGTCCCGTGGGGATGTGTCCAGTACGTTGCGCGATGCCCCCTCTGCACACGTTGGGCTTCCCCCAATTTCCCGGACGCCTTTTAAGGGCTGTGACGTCTCGGATGCGCGCACCACACTCAGCTGTGTTTACGACTTTAGGCAAACAAGCAGATAGCCAATCAACGCGCGCAGCCGCATGGATGCTGGACCTCTGTTTACGACTTTAATTGGCCAGAATAACGCGAATCAGGTCGTGAATCAGCCTCGGCATCCAGGTGGGTGCTCCGGCTCCAAGCCCATGCCTTTTCCTGGTTGATGCTCCCATATATGAATTGGTGTGGGTATCAAGGAGCCTGCATAGAAGAGCGTTCTGAATGTCCCAGCCATGGCCTGCACAAGGGGCTCGGCCACTGGATCGCTCTTCGGCAGCCCACATACAATCAACGCCACTCTGAACATGACAAGCCGCCATGTTCAGACGCCACCAGCTGCACTCTGGCATTTTCCCGCACTCCTTTGGAATGCAGGGATGCCAGTGCAGTCGCTGTCGAGCGCCCCGGCAGGCTCGTCAATGGCACATCCGCAGCCCCTGTGTCCACCAGGGAGATCCCGTCAACTCGAGAGGTGAGTCGGCAGTGAACGTCATTCTGGCCACGGAATCGATCCGACACCCGTTGACCGGGATTGGCCGCTACACGCACGAACTGGCACGGCATCTTGCCGAACTGCCGCAGATCGAATCCTTGCGGTTCTTGCACGGGCATCGGCTCAGTGAACAGCTGCCAGAGCCCGGGGTCGCAAGGACCGTCATCCCTTGGATTGGAGATCGTCTTTCACGGTTTCACTGGACTCTCGACACGTATCAGCGTTTGAATCAAGTCGCCAAAGCGCAGGCGCTACGCGGTTCAGGCGCCGCGATCTTTCACGGTTGCAACTATTCTTTGCCGCATCACGACGGGCCCTGTGTCGTGACTTTTCACGACATGTCGATTTACCGCTGGGCGCAGTGCCACCGTGCAGATCGGGTGCGTTACATGCGCAAGGAAGTGGCTTTATCGTTGCGCCGGACGCAGCTCATCCTCACGGTGTCGGAGTTCTCCCGACGCGAAATTGCGGCGCAGTTTGATTGGCCGCTGCAGCACATACGGGCCATACCGCTTGCATGCAGCGGTGCTTTCCGTCCTCACAATGACGCGGAACTGGTTGCGCCTTTGCAAGCGGCAGGATTGAGGCAGGATGGCTACAGTCTTTTCGTGGGCACGATCGAGCCACGAAAGAACCTGCTGAACCTCATGGACGCTTATGCCCAATTGCCTGCGGCATTGCGTGCAAGATGGCCGTTGGTGGTCGTCGGTCATCCTGGCTGGAACAGCTCGGCTGAACACGAGCGCATGCGCCTGGCCGAACAGGCCGGCTGGCTGCGTTACCTCGGCTATATCGAAGACATTCGCCTGCCCGCACTCTTCGCTGGCGCACGGCTCTTCGTTTTCCCTTCGCTGTACGAGGGGTTCGGCCTGCCGGTCTTGGAGGCCATGGCCACGGGCACACCGGTTCTGTGCTCGGATGCGGCGGCGCTACCAGAAGTCTCCGGCGAGGCTGCAGCCTTGTTTGAACCGATGGACGTGAAAGCGCTGGCTGCCCAGCTGGCGCGCGGCTTGGAAGACGAAGCCTGGCGCACTGCCGCAAGCGCCGCAGGGCGTCAACGCGCCGCGCAATTCAGCTGGCAACGGTGTGCCGAACTCACCGCTCAAGCCTATCGTGACGTTCTCACGGGGACAGGTGCCGTACGGCGAACGGCCGGCTCCCTTGTCTCCGCCACGACCTGATCGCCCATGAACTGCGAATTGGCCGGCAGCAAGCCCAGTGACGCGTTGACGCGGCGAGTTGACGCTGTGCGCGAGCATGGGCCTGCTGTTTGCGGCAAAGCTGAAGTCTTAAGATTCTGTATGCATCGCCCTGGAGGCGGGGGTGCATGCGACCAAGGCAACCACAATACAGAAGACGGTATGGAGGAGAACCAGTTGCGGTTCATTTTCGCGGCGACCCGCCCGCGCGCTCCGAAGGACTATCCCGCATGAGCGTGATGGAGCGATTGTTGGCCCACGTGGCCGTGTCCCCGCGCGCGGCCGGCGACGGGATGGCAATGGCCGCGGCAGTGTTGAAACTGGCGGACATGGTGGTGGTGGTTGCCAGCGGGTTGCTCGCGTACGCGTTGCGGACAGGGCATGTCGAGTTGCCTGATGCGCCCCACTATTTCTATGCCCTGCTGGCCGGAGCACTTCTCAATTTGTTCGTGTTCGTGCAACTGGCGCTGTATCAAAGCTGGCGCTTGGCGCTTCCCTCCATGGTGCTGGGGCGGCTGCTGTGGGGATGGTGCCTGGTGCTGGTCGCCCTGGCGTCGCTGAGTTTTTTAAGTAAAACGGGCCCGAGCTTTTCCCGTCTGTGGTTCTTGTACTGGGCGGGGATCGGAATCCTCGGTTTGGTCGGCGCACGGGTGCTGCTGGATCGACTGCTGCGCTGGCTGCACTCCCGTGGCATCGGCAATCGGCGGGTTGCGCTCCTGGGGCCGCCGGACAGGGTGGCGCAGGTGTCGGAGCGCATCCAGCGTGGCCCCTGGTCAGGCATCGAGGTGATTCCCGTGCCGCCCGCGATCAATGCGGGGGACTTCGCCGCTTTGCCAGACTGGTTGAGTCAGCACAGCGTCATCGAAGTCTGGCTGGCTTGGCCGATGCGCGACGAGCGGCTGATTCGCGAGAGCGTGCGCAATCTGGACGCCAGCTGTGTCGAGATTCGATGGATTCCGGACATTTTTGCGTTCCGTCTGATTCACCATGGGATGGCTGAAGTGGTCGGAACTCCCATGCTGGAGTTGTCGGTGCGCCCCTTGTCCCTCACCTCGCAACTCGTCAAGTTGGTGGTTGACAAACTGATCGCCAGCGCGGTGCTCGTTCTGGCGAGCCCGTTGCTGCTGGCGCTGGCCGTGGGCGTCAAGCTCTCGAGCCCGGGGCCTGTGATTTTCCGGCAGATGCGGCATGGGTGGGACGGGAAGGCTTTCGAGGTGTGGAAGTTTCGGAGCATGCATGCCCACGATCCGGCAGAAGCGCCGCTTCAGACCTCGCGCACGGACTCGCGGGTGACCCGCTTTGGTGCGTTCCTGCGCCGTACCAGCCTCGATGAGCTGCCGCAGTTCGTGAACGTGCTGCAGGGACGGATGTCGATCGTCGGGCCGCGGCCGCATGCACTGCGACACAATGCGGAATATCAGGATCTGATCCCGAACTATCTGCAGCGGCACCGGGTCAAGCCGGGCATGACGGGATGGGCGCAGGTCAACGGGTTGCGCGGAGAGACCCACTCGCTGGAAAAGATGCGCAAGCGTGTGGAGTACGACCTGTACTACATCCAGCATTGGTCGCTCTGGCTGGATCTGAGCATCATTGCGCAGACCTGCGCGATCGTGCTGTTCGATCGCGATGCTTACTGACAAGGCCGGAGTCCATGCGTTCTCAGATTGCCTATGTGCTAGGCACACGCCCAGAAATCATCAAGATGTCTTCCCTGATTGCCGCCAGTCAGCGGGAGGGCATTGGCCATAGCGTCATTCACACCAACCAGCACTACGCGGAATCCATGGACCGCGTCATCTTCGAGCAACTGGATCTGCCGCCGGCCGGCATTCATCTCGGGGTGGGGTCTGCACCGCAAGGCGAACAGATAGGGCGCATGCTGTGTGGCCTGGCGCCTGCCCTGGCGGAGATGCAGCCGGACATTGTGGTCGTGCAGGGCGACACCAACAGTGCCTTGGCCGGTGCATTGGCTGCCAGCAAGCTTGGTATTCCGGTGGCGCACGTGGAAGCTGGGCTGCGGAGCGGTGACCGGCGCATGCCAGAGGAAATCAACCGCATCCTGATCGATCAGATGGCGGACCACCTGTTCTGCCCCACCCCGCTGCAGGCGCAGATTCTGCGTGACGAAGGGGTGTCCGAAAGGCGCATCCACGTGACAGGCAACACGGTGGTCGATGCGACGCTGGCCTATGCTCCGGCTGCACGGCAACGCTCGGACGTCCTGCGCAGGTTGGGCTTGCCCAGCAACGGCTATTGGCTGCTGACGTGTCACCGCCGTTCCAATACCGAAGAGCAAACGCATTTCGAGAGGCTGATGGACGCCGTGTGTGCGATGTCGTGGTCTGCAGGCATGCCTCTGGTGTTTCCGATGCACCCGCGCCTGGCCGCCATGGGGCGTTCTACGCTGGCTGGCCGACCTGGGCTGCTGGCCATCGAGCCGGTCGGCTACCTGGACATGCTGGCGTTGTTGCAGGGCGCTGCGCTGGTCATGACAGACAGCGGCGGCGTGCAGGAGGAAGCCTGCATCTTGCAGCGCAAGTGTCTTTTGCTGCGCACCAGCACCGAGCGCCCGGAGACGCTAGAGCGTGGCGGTGCCGAGCTGCCGGCCAGCCTGAGCGACGGTGACCTGCGGACGGCTTTGGAAAAGTTGCTGGCGCGTGCAGTGGCATGGAGCAATCCCTTGGGTGATGGAAACGCCTTCCGGCGCATTCTGGATATCCTGCTCGCGAAGGGCCAGGAAGACACATCGTCCCCACGCCATCGGCACCACAGAACCACTCACTGACCGGCCTGGGCAGGCAAGCCGGCTTTCACGATCAGACGTCAGCGCAACCTTTCGTCCAAGAGATCCGGCGGCGGATGCAGCGCGACATGCACGTCGGTGCACAGACCGCAAACCCAAGCCCGAGCGCTTTGGCTGAACCGTCAAGTTGTGGATCGTGATACGCCGTCGGCCTGCAAGGGCGCGCAATGTCCCGCGTGCAGTGAGGCCACTGCCAATGCGGCATGCATCGAGAACGGGAAAAACGGGAAGTAAAAATCAAACGTGCTCAGACCCAGCACGAGAATCAGCCACGCGATCGCCCATTGACGCTCGGCCGCAATGCGCAGCAGGGGACGCCACAGCGCAAAAATCAGCGCCAATCCGGCAAGCAGGCCGAAGAGTCCCGTTTCGGACAGTGCCGCCAGCAACAGGTTGTGAGCGTGCAGTTCGCCGCGGTGGAAGCGGCCGCCGGTGTAGTCCGGAACCATGAACTGGAACACGCCTGCCCCAAGACCGAACCAGGGGTGGTCGCGCCAAGCATCCAGCGCGCCGCTCCAAAGGTACGTCCGCCCTAGCGTGAAGGCCGTCATCATGTTTTCCTGTGCCGCGCTGGTCATGTCTGGATAACGTAGCCACAACACGAAGACGGCAAGCACAGCGATTCCGCCCAACGCCACGCGTGCGATGTGGCGCTGTCTATTGGACGTGCATGCCCTTGGCCATGCCCACCATGCCATCAGCACCCCGACGGGCAGCAGGGTGTTGCGTACCTGGGTCAACGCCAGCGCCAACACGGCGCCCACCAACGCGAGCGCCAGCGAGATCTTCCCGACTTCACCCCGCTGCTGCAGCCTCAGCACCAGCAGCAGCACCATGGCCGCGGACGTGGCCAGCAGTGCAGGGTGCTCGTACATGCCCGAAATTCGCGGCAGGTACTTGAAAGTCTCTTCTGGATGGAATGCCAGGGTCACGCGCAGCGCCCCAGGCCATTGGAACCAGACGGCCCCGGCCAGCGCCAGGTTGAACCACACGGCGATGAGTGCTGCCAGCGTCGCCGCACGCGGCCAGCGCGGGCAGGCCGCAGCGAGGTTGAGCATGGCCCAAAGCGCCAAAAGACTGGTGGCATACCGCACGGCGAATGCGCATGCCAGCCCGATGTGGTTCGAAGCCAGGACCGATGCAGACAGGGCCGCGATGCACATCAGGATGGCCAGCAGGGGACGTACCAATTCAGATGGCACGCCATGCCGCACGAGCGATCCTGCGGAAATGGCGAGCATGCAGCCCAGCATCGTCACGGACCCCAGTGACAGGGCCATGCCGAAAAACCGAAACGGCAGCACGATCTGCTGCAAGCAAAACAGCAGATAAAGGGCCAGGCAAATGCTCACCAGGAGCAGTTGCCCGCGCGGCGGTACGGCCGCCGGGGAGGGATCGAAACGTGAGTTCATGCACCCGTGCGGACGATGGCACGCGAACGATGGCGTCTGCTCATGCGCGCGCGTAACAGCAGCAGTAGATAGGCGCAATTGGTTCGCAGGTACCGGGCGAACAGGCGCCTGGGCTCCAGCCACAAACGGAACATCCATTCCATGCCGAATCTCTGCATCAGCAGTGGAGCGCGCGGCAGCATGCCGGACACGACATCGAACGATCCTCCCACCCCCATCGCCAGTGCCACACCCAGTTCATACCAATGCCGCTGCAAAAAGAGTTCCTTCTTCGGCGAGCTGATGCCGACAAAAAGATAGCGCGCTCCCGAGTTCCGGATCGCAGCGACGACTTGCGTCACTTCGTCGTCCCGGAAATAGCCGTCGCTTGTCCCGGCAATGTGAAGTCCGGGAAACATGTCACGCAGCCGTTGAGCGGCCGCCAAAACGATGGCCGGCCGCGCACCCAGCAGGTAGACCCCGACACCGGACTGTGCAGCCTGGCCGCAGAGGTCTTGCATCAGGTCAATGCCGGCGCGTCGAGCCGGGGGATCGACTCCCAGCCAGCGCAGGCCAGCACTGATGCCGCTCCCGTCGATGTGAACCAGCTCGGCCTCATCCAGTGCGTCACGCAGCAGTCCCTGCGCTCTTGCGTCGATCAGCTTGGCCACATTGAGCCCTTCGATGCGAACCGGGTCTCCACCGTGGGCGGCCTCCTGTGCACGCTGCAGCAACTGCGTGGGAGAGACGAGATCCAATGGGCAATCGAAGAAACGAATCCGTTCGGGACGGTGTATCAAGGCGCAGGCTCCTTTTTTCGGCGCATCGTACAGTGCCCCTACACGCGATCGCATGTGCTCCCACGTGAAGCCTGCGCGAACCTGCGCAATGGTGTGCGGCAACACGCGTCGTTGCCGCTGGGTGGCTGCGCAGGCTGCCAGTGCGGCGACGTTACCGAGTGGATAGAGGGCATCGGACAGTCCGACGGCCTCCAAAATCGCCCGGTTGCCTGGGATGTCGCTGGCCACGACCGGGCAACCGAGCAATAGCATCTCGATCAGTACCGTCGGCATGCCCTCCATCGCCGATGGCATGACGAACAGATCGGCGACCGAGGCCATGGCGGCCACATCGGCATCGTCGACAAAACCATGGAGCCGCACCCGATCGGCCCATCCGCGTGTCTGCGCGAAAGATTCAAGCCGCGCGCGATCCGGCCCCCGCCCAACCACATGCAGAACGGCATGCTCCATGCCCGGCTCGCCCAGCAGCGCGATGGCATCGTGCAGGCGCTTGACCGCGTCGAGCCGCCCCACGGAGAGCAAAGCCGGCGCCCCTTCCAGCCCTGGTACTTCCATTGGTGGAGCGTGCAATTGCGCCTCGAGCACCGCATTGGGCAGCAGCACCGGGTGCGCGGGACGGAGACCGCGCCGCGTCAGGTAGTCCTGCCAGTAGGCCGACAGGAGCACCACCCGGTCTGCGCCTCGCAGCAGCGCGCGCTCGATCAATCCGTCCCAACACCGTTTTCCCAGGCGCTTGCCCAAAGCGGGATCGTCGTCGTAATAGCAGTGGGGCGTATAGACCAAGCGCTTGCCAAGCAGCCAGGCCATTGACGCTGCCAACGCGGAAATGGGGGTCCGCGCGCCATGGACATGCACGGCGTCGGCCCAGCCGATGTGCTGCCACATCGCCCGGGCACTCACGCGCACCACTTCGTAGGCGTGCACGTGCCCGCTCGCAGCCGACGGTGCCGCAACGCGCACGGCATGGCCTGCTTCCACGGCCAGCACGGCCAGCCCATGGATATGCCGGGCGACGCCGCCGCCCCCGCCATGGGGGGCAAAGTCTTTGTAGACGTGCAGGATGCGCATGGAGTCACGCCCTCGCCGCATGGATGCACGGTGCGCGGATGGTTCCGGGCTCGACAGCCGCGCCGAAGCGCGTGGCTGCTGCGCATTGGCGCAGCACGCCGCCGAGCAGCAGCCAGAATCCGCCGGCGCCGGAGACGGTCAACGCATTTTCGGAAGACACGAAGGTCGTCACCATCCCGCACAGCAGCCAGAAAGTGGCCAATGCCAGGCGGTCACCGTGTCGGACGTGGGCTTGCCACAGGGTGCGCAGGCACCAAAAGACCAGGCCAAGAAACAAAAGCGCGCAGGGCACTCCCATCTGGTAGGCGATGCTGAACAAGGCACCTTCCCCGCCTCCCAGATCGGTCAGCGCTTGCCGGGCGGCGAAAGCGCCCTGGCGTCCCAGACCACCTCCCCATAGAGCGACTTGGCCCAGGTCGGCCAGGTTGCGCTGCAGTGCCCACCAATGGCCAATCGTGGAGCCGTCACGGAAATTCCACGAGGCCACCACAATGCCGTAGGACGCCCAAACCATCGCCACCAATGCGGCGCCGACCAGCAGCACCCGCGCAGTGGCGGAGCGGACCAGACCGCGGCTGGTCAACAAATAGCCGAGCAGCGCAACGATGCCTGCGAGCATCGAACCACGGGTTCCCGACATCCACACACCGACGAAAAGCCCGGCACACACCAGCAGTGCGCGCCACGGCAAGCGCGTCTGCCACAGCCCCAGCGCTGCCAGGGCCGCAGTGACCAGGAACTGCCCCTGCGCCAGCGGTGCCGCCAATAAGCCGCCAGCGCGGCGCGCATACGTTTCTCCGCCAAAAAAATTCCATGGCAGGCCGGTATGGGGATCGGTGTCCTTTGGCATCACGCCCTTGATGTTCGCAAGGTAGTCAGGCAGGCGCACGGTGTCCACCCAGAACTGGGTGTTGACGATTTCCCACATGCCAAACAAAGTGCTGGCCAAGCTCAGCCAGACAAGGGCGGACGCGCCGAAACGGAGATTCCGAGGTGTCGAAAAGCAGCCGTATCCCGCCAACAGGAACACCATCGGCACCAAAATGACGCCAAGCGATCCCAGTACCACCCCGGCTGGAAGGCCATGCACGAGGCCCACCGGCGCGTAGGCAAGCGCCAATCCGCCGAACGCCAGCACCGACACCAGCAGCGCCCGCGGCATACGCACCGTCAACAGGCACAGCGCTGCCAGCGCCAACACTGTGAGGTCCCGTACCGGGCGCAGCCAAGTGGCCTGCAACCAGGTGCCACCGCCGTACAACCACGCCACCAGCGGATCGCCGACATGCACCCAAAGGATGAGCAACGCCAGACCCCAGCGTTTCATTGGCTGGCTCCAACATGGCTGGGCCAGTCTGGGTCGGAAGCGAAACTGAGTGACAGCCATTGTTGCTGCCGTTCAAGGAAAGCGCCGCGCGTGCAGGCATCCTCTCGCAGTCGGCGGACCAGTTCGCACAACGTCGTCACGTCGGGCACCTGCTGGGCCGGCCGCCCGATCTCCTGCGCATCCGCAGACCCTGAGGCCGGCCATGCCAGGCCGATGACATAGTGGCCTCGACAAGCCGCCTGCAACAGCGCAGTGGAACAGAAACCCACTACCAGCGCGGGTGCTGCGGTGTCCTCCAACAAGGCATGTGGCGGCGGCCGGCACAATGAGGCCATCGCGCTTTTAGCGTAGGGATGACCGTTGCGCACTTCCTCGGGATGCAGCAGGATTTGCAATGTGATGCCCTCGAGCCGGGCCTGGATCAGGGCGTCTGCCAGGGCTTGAAAATAGCCCGCGAGCGAGAGCCCATACACCGGTGTGTGCGTTTGCGATACGAGATACAGAACTGAAGGCGCGGCATGGGCACTGGCTTCAACCTGGGGACGCGCCGGACCGTAGCTGCACGCATGTGCGGCCACACCATGCCGGGCGTAGACCTCTGCGCTGCTTGGTCCCCACAGCAAATGGTGCTGGGCCCGCACGGGAAAGAATTCTTCGGTAGGCAAGCCGTGCTGTACGCAGATGCTGCGCCAGCCGGCGCCGGCGGCCTGCTGTGCCGCCACGGCGTAGAGATCGAAATCGTTGTGCAGCAGCAGCGTGGCGGTCGTGCCCGAGCACATCACGCTCGACCAGGCGCCGCACCAGAGGCGTTGCCGAAACACGCAGCAGCGCACCAGCCAGGGCGCGGCGACCGGTGTCGTGCCTGGCGCATGCCGGAGCCGCCAGGCTGACCAGGCATGGCGCCAAGCCGATGCTGGCGGCCGGGCCGGAAGCTGTCCAGCGACCTGCCCGCGCAGGCGCGGATGGATGAGGACGGTGCAGGCGATGCCGCGCCGGGCCAGATCGGCAACGCACGGTGCGAGGGCGCCCCAGCCATTGCTGCCCGGTAGGGTGGCCAGCGCGGCCCATCCCGCCACTGGCATCGCGCGCCGTGGCAGCGTCGCACACAGCCAGGCATCCCGCAGCAAAGCGAGTACGGCACGCAGCACTGCGCTGCGACCTCGCAAGGACAGGAAATAGAGTTCGTGGCGCACTGCTGCGGCGTCTTCGCCATACTGGATCCGCAGGGTCCGATGAAAGTCACGGAATTGCATCGCAGTCCTCTTGCAACACACGCCACTGGTTCCGCCGACGCTGCAGTTCTCCAACCAGGCCACTGCCGAACAGACTCACGATGGCCTGCTTGAGCACGCGCCGCATCCGATCCCGCAGCGCCCAGGACACCCGATTGAGTTGCCGATCGAGCAGGCGCACCTCCTGCGCGGTTGCCGCCGCCAACGGCTTGGACACACACGCGTGCCGTGGACGCCGCAGGTGCAGCCACAGGTTGTCCGCCAGCATGCCCCCGCCAGGGTAGGCATCGCAGTAGATCACATCCAGTCCTGCGGCTTGCGCCAGCCGTTGCAACAGCGAGGCCGAGAAATAGCTCAGATGTGCAGGATGCACATAGTTCCGCGAACGCCAGTCGCTCATCACGTCCGGCACCTCGATCCATGCCTGACCGCCAGGGACCAAAACCCGTGCCACCGTTGCCAGGAAATCGCGCGGATCCGGTAAATGCTCCATCACGTGGAAGGCCACGACCGCATCAAGCGTGGCTTCGTCCATCACCTGCTGCTGGGGCAGGAACTGAACGCGGGCGCCATCCAGCAGGCGCTCGCGGTGCGCCATATCCGGCTCCGACGCCAGTAAATGCAGGTCCGGACGCACCGCAGCGGCGGCGCCCAGGAAGGCACCAAAGCCAGAGCCCAACTCGAACAGGCGCGCACCCCTTGGAAGATTCGGCGAAATCCGGCGCAGCCGACGATTTGCGACCAACCGGTCGCCGCGCAAGGCGAAGAAGCGTTCCTCGCTGCGCCAGGGCACTTCCATCGGAAACAAGCGGCGGTAGTCGTGCGCGTAGAAGCGCGCCAATGCCTCCTCGCTGAAGTCCGGAGCGAGGTAGGCAGCAGCACACAGTCCGCACCGCCGCAGTTCCTGGCCGCTGCCGAGGTACACCTCCCGCCACACCGTGCGCTGCGCGCAGGTCGCGCCGCAGCAACGGCAACGGCCGTCGTCAGGAGCGAAGTCTGCATTCATTGACCGCCTCGGTTGACCAGACAGACGCTATGCATAAATGCTCCGGTGCCACAGGGCGACTGACACCGCGAGCCAGAGCGTGGTGTGTGCGCGTCCCCGGGCCAGTTCGGTTCGCAGCCGGGGCACGTCGAGGAATTCGCCCAACTCCGGCGGCAGCGATGACAAGGTCCGCTGCACGGGCATGCGGTCCAACAGGAATTGCTCGGCGTGACCGAAGCCAGTGCTCTTGCGCCGTTCCACGATGCGCGGAGGCATGTCGGCAGCGAAGGCCCGCCGCAGCAGCGCTTTGCCGTGGTAGTCGCCCATGCGGGTGTCTGCCCGGGTCGCGAGCGCACGCTCCACCAGCCGGTAGTCCAGGAAAGGCGCTCGCACCTCGATGCCGGCGGACATGCTATTGCGATCGGCCATGCGCAGCACCATTGGCAGATTGGTGGAGAGCACGTCACTGCGCATGCGCATCTCCACGCCAGCCCGGCGGTCGACCTGCAATGCGCGCAGGCGCGGCGACTGGTCGTGCCAGAGCGCGCCGGACATGCAGGCCACGCTGGGCCGGTTTCGCCGCAGCATCGCGCCCAGCAGCGGTCCTGGCAGATCCCAGGCCAGGCGGTGGAGCAACGCACGGGGCAGCACGGCGCCGCCGGCAAGCAGTTTCACCAGCGCAGGCAGGTGTGCGCCGCGCAGAGCGTCCCGTGCGGCCAGGGGTAGGTACAAACCCACATAACCGCCAAACAACTCGTCGGCGCCTTCTCCGTTGAGGACCACCTTGTATCCTGCCTCGCGGATTGCCCGGTACATGCGGAAGCTGGCGAAGATCGATGGAGTGCAGAAAGGCGCTTCCTGCGCGACCACCAGCGCCCGCAGTTCCTCCTCGTCCGGGACCGCGTGGGCGCGATGAACGTGGTGCCGGGTGATTTGACCCCACTCCTTCATCAGGGCGGCGGCGTCGGCCGTTTCATCGAACGCTGCATGGGCAGCATCGCAATATCCGTAGGTGAACGCGCCTGCAAAACAGGTGCGCGGTGCGGAATCGGCTTGCAGGCTGATGCGGGTCAGGATGGAACTGTCCAACCCGCCGGACAGGAGGGTCACGGTGGGAACATCTGAGCGCAGACGCAGGCGCGTGGCGTCTTCGAGCAGGGCCCGGGTTGCCTCTGCGTCAAGGGGATCGGCGGCGCCTGGAGCGGGCCAGTCGTGATAGCGGTGGCGGCGGCTGTGGCCAGTTGGCGATACCCGGTACAGCCAGCCAGGGGGCACGGCGCGGATCCCCTGGTAGAAAGTGTCGCAATTGTGATCGGACAGGCCCGCGACGAGGAAGTCGAAGATTGCGGCCGGGTTGGGTGGCGGGTACCCGCCCAGTGCACAAGCGATCGCACGGATTTCGCTCGCCAGCACCAATCGCTGGCCGTCGTGGTGCATGTAGAGCGGCTTCACGCCAAGCCGGTCGCGGCAGTACACCAGTTCGCCGGTCGCCTGTTCCAGGAGCACCACTGCCCACATTCCGTTGCAGCGCGTGAACAATGCCTCGCCCCATGCTCGCCAACCGTGCAGGATCACCTCGGTGTCGCTGTCAGTGCGGAAGCGATGGCCGAGCGTTTCCAGTTCGCGGCGCAACTCCAGAAAGTTGTAGATTTCTCCATTGAACACCACCACGTTGCCGCTCTCCGCACACCGCATCGGTTGCGTGGCAGCGTCACTCAGATCAAGGATCGCCAGCCGGCGGTGGCCCAGCGCCGTCGGTACGGGCTGGTCCAGGCACAGCAGACCTTGTGCATCCGGCCCGCGGCTCGACAGTGCATCCAGAGCATGCTGGGCGCGTGGCTGCAGCGCCGAATCGGCCACGAAACTCCGCAGGGCGACTATTCCGCACATTGAACAAAACCCAATCGGTTACCGAATGCCGCTACCAGGAGATCGCACGCCATCGCGCAGATCGTGCGCTGGCGCGCAAAAGATTGTGGTGGCGCCACGCTTTCCATGCGGTGGCTAGCAGGAGGATGGCGGCAATTCCGCGTCCAACAGGACTGCTCCAGAGAGCCGCTGCTAAGAGCACAGACAGCAGCGCGGCGTACCCGCCCAGATTCAACCACAGACCGCACAGGCGCAGCGCTGCGCCAGCCATTCCCAGAAGACACAGCAGACGTGCCCATAGCAACCACTGCGGCGCTGTCCAGGCCGCAGCGGCCAGTTGCAGCAAGCCGCTGCACAGGAAACCCAACAACAGCACCCGCAGCAGCGCGGCTTCGCGATGGCGCCCGATCAGCAGTGCAGACAGTACGCTGCTGGGCAGAATCACCATACCAGCGGCCAGTACCGGAGCAACCCAGACAATCCAGGCCCGTTGCTCTGCAGTGCCCGCCGCATCGATGACCGCGACCAGCAGTTGCATGCCCAGCGCGGAAAAGCCCAGCACCAGTGAAATCAGCGCCGTGGCCCAGCGCTCGCCCACCTCGCTGCGCGCCTCGATCAGCAGGAGCCGGTTGAACTGATTGAAAACGCCACTGGCTCCGTTGACCAAATATCCAATCATGAGATAAATCGGCAGAAATGCTGGCGCGATGGTGGCCAGAAGCAGGGGCGTCAGGCGGTCGTGCAAAGTTCCCACCATGCCCATCAAGGACAGCTGCAGCGACATCCCGAGCATCTGCCGGGAGCGGCCTGGACTGGGGCATAGCAATTGCCAGCGCATGCCGAACGCAGCCACATTGACCAGTGCTTGCACCAGATATCCCACGCTCACGGCCAGGCCTGCACCGGCTGCCCCGGCGCTCTCCGGATGCAGGTGCAAAATCAGCCAGGCCAGTATCGCCACCGGCATGGCGACCTGTTGAACCGCGAATCCGAGCAGCCGTTTACCCTGCGCCAGCAAAGGCGCGGAATAGCCGACCAGCCCGAGCAGCGTTGCCGGGAGCACGGCGATCGTGTATTCAAAGGCGTTTCCCTGCCCTCCATAGCTCCACCATGCCGCTGCAGTCCATACCAAGTCGAGGAACAGTGTGGCAAGAAGGCGGTGGAACAGGGCCCGCCGCCATCGATCGCCCCAATCGGGAGACGCCGGATCCTCGCGCAGGAACCAGGATGCATAGCCCAGATCCGCCACAAACAGCACGCTCATGAGCCAGAGGTGCGCCAGCCCCACCTCGCCATAGCCCTGCAGGCCGAACTGGCGTACCAGGAGCCACTGGAACAGCAGCGTGCAACTCTGGCCGAGCGTGTACAGGGCTGCACCGGCGACGAAGCCCGTCTGCATGCGGGCGGTCGTGTTCACGGAAACAAGGCCCCCACGCCGGATGGCGCATGGCTTGGACGGGTAGCGCAAGCCGGGCGAACACCGTGATCGCCGACGCAAAAGACGCAGGAATGGGTGCTAGAGCAAACACGATGGAGCGCGCGCCATGCCCACACACAATGAAGAAAGCCGGCATCCAACTCTGAATCTCCGAAGGGCGCATGGCACGCCCTGAGCAACTGGTTAATACGGTTCTGCCGATGTGCGCGGAATTTTCGCATGCGAGCGTTCACCAGCAGGTTTGCCAAACCACACGAAGGGGATCATGCGCATCGGCTGCCTGCGCGGAACGCCCGCGACAGCCCGAACTTCCTGCAGCAGCTAGCCCATACGGCCATCGACATCCGAGGATGGGGGATCGAGCGTCATCTGCAGCGCTTGGTGCAGGCTCCATCGCGTGCGCCAGCCCAGACGTGACCACGCCTTGCCAGGATCGCCCAATTGGTGGGCGCGGTCGTTGGGCCGCTGGCGTTGTGGATCCACCTCGATCCGTGGACTGCGTCCCAGCAATTTGCCGATTTCTGAGACGAGATCGCCGACCGAATGCTCTACGCCCGAACAAAGGTTGAAAACATCGAAAGCCGGTGTCAGATGGGAATCGTCGAGCAGTGCCAGAACGCCGGCCGCCGCGTCGTCCGCATGCATGTAGTCGCGGCGAGGCTGAAGATTTCCAAGTCGCAATACCGGCTCTGTCCCCGGGTCCGCCCGGAATTGAGCCAGAACGTCTGGAATCAGATGGGCATTCGGATCGTCGTGCGCGATGCTGTTGAAGAGTCGCGCCACGCGCCCGCGGCGTCCTTGGGCGCGGGAGCACCACAACCGCAACTGGCTCTCGTTGCAAAGTTTGGACAGCGCATAGTTGTCGCGTGCTTCGGTGGGGCTGTCGGCCTCGGTCAGCATCTCGCGGCCCCACGCGTAGACAGCGCCGCTGGATGCGATGACCACCTGTTGCAGACCAGTCTGCGTCGCGGCATGCAGCACGCTTTCGGTGCCTTCCACGTTCACCCGCAGACAATGCATGCGCTGTGTCTCGCATGTGGGAATGTGATGCACCGCTGCCAGATGAACGATGGCGTCCGCACGGAGATCCCTCAGCGCGGCCTCCACGGTGGCGGTATCGCACACATCAGCCACCACACTGAGGGTCAGTCCCAGCGGCATCGGCATGCCACTGGACAAATTGTCCAAGCCCGCCACGGCATCGCCACGGCGCAGCAAGGCGGAAACGAGGCGGCGCCCAATCATGCCGGCCGCACCGGTGACAAGCACCCGCCTCACGCTGGATCCTTGTCGTAAGCGATGGACGCCCGCTCCGGCAGCAGCCTGCGCCGCAGGCCGGCGGGCAACCAGGCAAACAATGGGTCGCTATGGGCCGACCATGGCAGCTGCGCTGCGCTGTCCCTGCGACGCAGTGCCGCGTAGGACGCAAGCGCCAGAGACAGCACACCCAGGGTGCACAAGAACGCCGCCAAGGCCACCAGCCACGGCCGGCGCGACGGCACCGGCGCTGCCGAAATCGCCGGCTGGGCCTTGTAGCGCAATTGCTCGGCCTTGTATTGCAGTTGGCCCAAGGTCATCTGTATTTCGCTGCCAACCTGTTGCTGAGCCGCATCCACGGTGGCGTCGGGTGGAAACATCTCATGCTGGTTCAGCCGAAGCCATTCCGCCAGCGCAGTCCCCGAATACAAGCTGCGCATGCGTGCATCGACCCGGCCGAGATAGCGCTGCTTCCAGTCCAGTTGTTCGAGTTCGCGCTGCCCCTTGCGCAGGCTGGCCCGTGTCTCCGCGACAGTGGACTGCAATGCGACCGTTTGCGCGAGCGGCGACAGGTACTTGCCGCCTCCATCGCCGACGGATACCACCGTGCTGAAACCGTTATGCCGCAGCTCAGGGTACTGCTGCAGCAGCTTCTGCATCTCTTGGACCTGCTTCAGGTTTTGTTCGATGGAGAACTGTTGCCTGATCTGTTCGATCTGCAGACGTGCGCGCTGCTCAAGTACCTCGAGCTGCAGCTTGTCCAGGTATTCGCGCAGGTCCGACCACCACATAACCTGGCGGATGTGCTGCGCGATCAGTTCGAACTGCTGGGACGCCGCCGCGTCGTTGCGTACCAGGAGAGACACTTCCAGTCCCAGCGCGCCCACCTTTTTGGGATCGATGTTGATCTGCTCGCGGATGTCATCGCGCCCCACGGTGCTCCGGTAGCTCACGCGGGAACTCCAGTAGCGCGGTTGCTGAAACTGCATCAGCAATCGGTCTCGCTGTCCGTCAGGCAACTTTGCTTCGGCCAACGACGCAGCGACCAAATGCCGGTCCGACAGCATGGGCTGCAGCCTGCGCCACTGGTCCAGCGGCATCTGTGCCGTGTCCAGCAGGGCGACGGCGCTGTAGACCGGCACCAATGCGACGGCTGCCCCGGCGACCAAGGCAAACAGCAAAGCGACCGGGACCAGCAATCGGCCGAATTCGCGGTAAAAGCGCAGCAGTTCCAGCAGCAAGTCGGCCAGCGACACATCGTCGCCGCGCTCCCGCACGTTGTTCATCCCTGGCATCGGAATATGGGCCGGTGTTCAATGTATTTACAGGGGGTGCATCTTCCATCCGACACGATGCTGGGTCTCCATCGAGGCATGCGGCCAGAGGCGAGAAACGAAAACATCTTGCCACACAAATCTCACCGCGAAGGGATTCGCGGCCGTTCTGGCTTGTGCCGCCCAAACAGGCCGATGCACAGCGCGGCACACAGCATGGCTTCGGTTGCGATCACGGCCGTGGCCGCGCCCCGCGCGCCATGCTGCGGGACCAGCAGCAGATTGAGGGCCAGGTTGGTCACTGCTGCCAAGCCCGCTCCCCATGCATAGCAACGTGCTCGATCCAGCGCGATCGCGGCCTGCGTCAGCACATAGTTGGGCAGCACGAAAACGAACGCCGCGAACAGCCAGCCCAGCAGCGATCCTGCCGACTGGTATGCAGGGCCGAACAGAAATTCGATCAGCCACGGACCCAGCCAGGCGCCGCCCAGGGCCAGCCCCAGGCCGGCGGCCCCTGCGGCGAACAAGCTGCGCCTTAGCAGCCTGCGCGCCGCGGCCGCATGGTCGCGGGTTTTGCGCAGGCGACGGAAAAAGAACAGCGCCAGTGGCATGGCCAGCAGCAGCACACCGTCGAACAGGCGATACGCCGCAGCATACTGCCCAATCTCTGCAGGATCCGCCATCCTTTGCAGGATCACGATGTCGCTGCGCCGGTAAAGGCACGTGGCCAAATCGATCCACAGAAAGCCTGCCGCGGCGTGATAGAGCGGGGCAGGCGGCGGCCACCGGGTTCGATCGCGCACATCCTGCCCAAGTACGGCATACGCCAGCATCAGGCCTATCCCCCAGGCGCCGAACACGATGCCGGGCTCGGGCCCAAACAGCAGCACCCCGAAAATGATCGCCAGGGCACTCGACATGCGCGCTCCCGCCTGCCACCGGCCTTCGCGCTGCCACTGCCCCGCTGCCTTCAACTGCACCGATACCAACTGCGAGAGCGACACGGCAGCGAAGCACCATACAGCCGCAGGCAATGCGAGATCCGCGCCGAAAGGTATCAGTGCGAGACAGCCGCCTACGAGCAGCAACGTGGTCACCAGCAGGTGGCCCCGGGCCAGCCCCGGCAGTACTGCCTCGAACGACTTGAGGGCGGGGCTGGGTGAGACTTGCTCTCTCAGCACGAGAGTGCGCAGCCCTGCGTCCTGCGCAAGGGCCAGCAGCGTGGCCAGGTTCAGCAGGTAAGCATAGCGGCCGAAGCCGGACGGCTCCATGCGCCGCGCCAGCCACACAGACAGGGCCAGCGATATGGCCGCCGTCACAAGCACCGATAGCCACTGCGCCGACAGTGCCCAGACGCCTGCATGCCAACGACGCGGATTCAGTGAAGTCATGGTCGGTCCTCGCCAGCGAGCGTCATGGACCTTCCGTCCAGGCCGGCGACACCTCATGCCAGAGTCCTTGTGCGCGAACCCTCCCTTGCTCCAGCAGGACGACTTGGTCCGCACGCTCCAGCAGCCCCAGCCGGTGGCCGATGACGACCACGGTCAACTGGCCATGCAGTTGCTCGATAGCGGCGTGGATGCGTGCCTCGTTTTCGTGGTCCAGCGCGCTGGTGGCCTCATCGAGTATCAGCAGCGCCGGGCGCTGCAGCAGCGCGCGTGCCAGCGCCAGCCTCTGCCGCTCACCTCCGGACAGGCACACGCCGCGCTCGCCCACGATCGTGTCCCACCCCTGCGGCAATGCATGCACGAATCCGGCGGAGGCTTTTTCCAGTGCGGCGCGCAACATCTCATCGTCGGCCTGCGGTGCGGCAATGCGCAGATTGTGGTGGATGGTGTCATTGAAGAGGAATGTGTCCTGCGAGACGTACGCCACCGCCTGCCGCCACGACCTGCGCATCCGTCCGTCCAGCGGCACTCCATCGATCGCCAGACTGCCCTCGTCCGGACCCAGCAGACCGCACAGCACGTCGGCCAGCGTGCTCTTGCCGGAACCGGAAGCGCCAATGATCGCAGTAGTGGTGTGCACGGGGAGCGTCAAGGACACCGAGTTCAAGGCCGGTACTGTCCGTTCGGCATAGCGGACACTTACCGCACGCAGTGTTATCGACCTGCGCACCTGCGGCTGCGCAGCGGGCTGCGCAGCATCTGGCTCGGCCCACTCACGGGCCTGGCCGATCTGCTGATCCATCTCGGTGAACGCCGGCAGCGCGTGCAGCCAGTACTGGTGTTGCTGGTGCGTTGCCGCCAAAAGAGGCAGCAGGCGCGCGAACACCAACACCAACGTCAGCAATTCGGCGACAGGCACCTGCCAGACCCGAAGCCCCAGGTAGATGTAGGCTGCAAGCAGCATCGCGCCGCTACTGTGCAGCAACGCTTTTGACAAGCTCAGTGCGGATGCGAAACGCAGGTGCTGATCGCGCAGCGCGCTGGCGTCACGGGCGATCCACGCGGCGTAGCGCGACTCGGCGCCCAGAATTTTGGCCAGTCGCAAACCGGCCAGGCTGTCTTGCAGGCTGGCATGGAGCCGCTTGCTGGACAAGGTCAACTGTCGGCCCAGCGCCAAGACACTGCGGCGTTGGCCGGCCAAAAGCGCCAGCAGCAGCGCTCCGCCCAGCGTCGATGCCAAGGCCAGCTTCCAGTCCAGCGTGAATCCTGCAAGCACGTAGATCGCCGCAGTGGCAAAAGAGGCCAGCATCGCCAGACCGTGACCCAGTCCCACCCCCACACGGCTGGCATTGCTCAGCATCAGGCTGGCATGGTCTGCGGTGCGCTGCGCCTGGAGCCAACGCCATTGTGCGCCGAGCAAAGCGGAAAAGCTGGCTTCGCGCAGGCGCTCGGCCACGTCCTGCTGAAGCCGCGCCGCAGCGCACTCGCGTGCATGCTGAACCACGTTGCGCAACAGCAGCAGCGCGCAGAAAGAAAGCAGCAGCCAGGGTAACGACGCCGTCGCTCGCAGATCGAAAGCGGCGATGGCCTGGGTGGCCGCGCGTGCAACCATGCTCTCGCCGCCACCGGCGTCACCCTGCAAGGCACTGAGCAAGGGCACGAGCAGCAACACGCCCAGACCTTCACTGACACTGGTCAGAACCATCAGCAGGAACAACGAGATTCGACGCTGCGGACTCGCCCATGACATCAGCCGCATCAGGGCCCGAGCCGCCGTCATGGGGCCTTCCCGGGACGGCTGACGTAGCAGGCCACTCTGGTGAAGCGCTTCGCACCTGCGCCGCCAGTGACGCAAAAGTCTCCGGCGAGCACCCAGGAATGGGCTTGCAGTTGCGTCGCTTCGGAACGCGCGACGCCGAAGCACACTATGTGACCAACCCGAAACAGGCAGAGAAAGCAATGCGCTGCCAGCGCCTGGGTCAGGCAGTTGGACTGCCACGGCGTGTGCCCGGCGGCCAGCCTGATGGTCCGCGCGATCTGCACCGCACGACGTTGCGCACGTTCGTCCGGCGCCGGCATGGGAGGAGGCACCGCCACGCTTAGACCCAGCCACGGTGCCAATCGGCGAAAACCCAGGCACCGCACCGCCGCACGGGCCGCACCCAGAAGCAGCCAGGCCGGCAGAAGCAGCCAGCGCTCGAAGCGCGGCAAATGCAGAAACGCCAGCACCCGGTCAAAGTGGGATATCTGGTGGCGCGGCGGTGGAGTCATGCACCACCTCGCCGAAGACCTGATTCGACGCATGCCCGAAGTTCGCAAGGCCATTCGGGCGCTAACGCCGCACCTGCGGCGGCGCGCCTGTTCAGGAAGAGTGGCATCCCCCGATCGAACTCGGTGGTTGGGCTGGTAAGGCTAGACACGTCTTCGCTTGGTCATGTGCTGGTGCGCCAGCCGCACCGCACGCACGCCCGGATAGGCCCACCGCAGATAGGGGGGAAGTGCCACGGCCGCGCGGTCATCCTTCGTGGGAGCCAGCAGAAAGGGTATGAGCTGCAGACGTCCATGCCAACTGGATTCCAGCGACAGCAGCCGCAGCCCGTAGCGGACCATGCCCATCCGTGCGGCAAGGTCGGCGCCGCGATCGGAGCCAAGTGCGTCCAGATGCGGCAGCAGTGCGTCGGCGGCGGGACGCGCTGCACGAAGCAGCAGGGCATGCGAACGGAATACCGCCGGCGTTGCGACACCGAGTGTGGCCTCGGCAAGCAGGACCGACATCGCCAGATGGCGCTCGGTTCCCAGGCGCTGCGCCAGGTCCAGCACCTGCGGCCAGTCCATAGTGGTGCTGCGCATCGCCAAAGCCATGTCCACCAGCCAGAATGCCCGGCACCAGTTGTGTTTTGTGCCATGGAACGCCGCATAAGCCACCGCGGCGGGCGCCGACAGGGTGGCGACTTCCATGCCGCCCACCATCACTCTTGCGATGTGCCGGTCCCACAGTTGCAGATTTTCCAGTTGGAACTGGCCGGGACGGTTGGCGAGACGGAGATGCAGCTCCAGCACCACGCCACTCGTCGCATGTCGCAGCGGCAAGGCATGGTTGTCGACGCAGTATTGCTCCAGATCGGATGCGGCGGCGGGATCCAGCCTGTAGCCCAGGGCCTGCAAATGCCGTAGTGCCGGGTTCCGGTCTGCCGCGGAGATCAACAGGTCGATATCGCAGGCTTCCCTGCGCTGCGCGGCTTCGAACAGCGCGGCATAACCCTGACCCTTGAGCAGGCAGTAGCGAAGGCCAGCCTGGTCAAGGGATGCCACGATCTCCCGCAATGCGGCCGTCTGTTGCAACATTCGCAGTGTCATTTGGCGCTGGCGTTGGCGCAGAACGGCACGCAGCGTTTCTGGCATGCCCGGGGGCAACGTATCGGCCGCTGGCAGTGCAAGCGCCAGCCGATGCCACGCCAGCGTATGCGTGAACGACCGTGCGTCGACCAGGGCCAGCGCCGCATCGGTGGGTGCCTTCGCCTCCGCTTGCCAAAGATGCAGTGCGTAGCGGAACGCTGGCGACCATTGTGCTGATGTGCGCATCATGGGCCCGGGCGCCATTGATGCGGGCGATCTGCTGCCAGCGGGGCGCATAGAACCCCGATGCGTTCCAGAGCCGTACCCGGCCCTGCCGTGGTGTGCGAGCTTGCGGTGACCTGCGGGTTGGCCTTCATCATCGGGCCTGCAGGTTGTCTATGGGCGCTCGGTCAGAGGCGTAACCCAGCCGCTGCATGATGGTCCCGTGTTGTTCCGCCAAGCGCTCGGCCTGATCGGGTTGCAAGGTCCCACGCCATGCACCCGCCCGGCCTTGGCGGAAGAACCGCTGCTGCACCGCGCGGCGCTCAATGAAACCATGCTCCTCCTCCATGCTGCGCAGTGTCTGGAAATTGCACGCACTGACAGCACGCGCCACGCACCCGGAATCCGCTGGCAGACCCAGGAACTCCGCAAGCCGCGCGGCTTCGCGCAGCGGTTCAGTCAGCAAGGCCTCGTAGTGCAACAACAATAGCGGACTTGGTGCATCATCCAGCCAAGACCGCACGTGCTCGGACCAGGAGGCAAGATGTTGCGGAGCCTGTAATGTGAATGCAGAAAAGCCACGGCCTACAGTGAATTCGGCATCGGCCATCCGCACAATGGCGGTCTCCACATCCACGCCCATGTGGTCGGCCCAAGAAGGAGCGATGTCGCGCGGATCGCGAACGATGTAGACCGTTCCCAGGCTGGCATCTGCGGGGAACAGCGCCGCGTCATAGCGGTCGTGCACCTTCAGCATGCCCCAGTGCTGCTTTGCATACAGCTGGTATGCCTGCAACCGCATGGCGCGCAGTTCGTCCGGATTCAGATCCTCGCTTGCCACATCCACATAGGCTTCCAGCCAGGTGCGCACTGCGGCATTGGGCAAGGCTTTGCCCAGGCCGTGCAGTTTCACAGGCGCCCCCTGCGCTTGGAGACTGGTGATCAAACACCGCACCCACGTATTGCCTGATTTTGGATACGAGGCGATCCAGAAGATGCCGCGGCGGTTCATGGGGTGAAGTTCGCTTCGATCAAATCGGCAGTTGCATCAAGTGCATCGAAACTTCGCGGACGGTGCAATTCCCAGACGGGGGTTATCCGGCCTACCGCAGCTGCCTGGGCGAATGTGGCCGCACGCAGGCCCAGGCGGTGAGCGACTTGCGGCCGCGACAGATAACCGTGCAGCATCGGCAAGGCTTCCGAAGGTGTACAACGCTTCAATAGAGGGGAAGGCGCATCGCGCAGCACCAGTACCGCATCCAGGTGTTTCGTCGAAACATCGAAGCCCGCATGCGGCCGCAGGTCGTACTTGTTCATGCCGGGTCGTATCTGCGGCAGCCCATTCACGGGAATTTCCAGTGCATCCATCGTTTCGCGCCACAGTTTCAGCCGCGGGAAAGCGGGCAGCACCTCAATGCCGCGGTCCTGGGACGTCTGCAAAACGGTCAGGTCGTCGCTCAGGAGGCAATGGCCTCGCCGGAGCAGCACCGCGGCGAGCGTGGACTTGCCAGCACCGCTGTGCCCCGCAATGGCCAGTGTGCGCGTCCCGACACGCACACATGCTGCATGCAGCGGAAAGAGGCCGCGCTGAAGGCACAAGTAGGCCAGTGCCGATCCGAGCAGAAACAAGCGCCATCCCTCGTCTTGTGTTTGCACACGATCCACCCGTATGGAACGGCCGTCCCGGATGAGGATGCGCACCAAGTTCTGAATGCTCAACAGAACGCTCCCATCCGGACTCACGCTCAACCAGGGCGATGGGCCTTCAAAGCCGTCAAGCCGCTCAGGCACCGGCCCTTCCTCGATGATGAGGTCTTCTCCCGCACCGGCTCCCGTCCATTCGGGCAGCTCGGGCAGGAAAATTTCGCTGCGAACGTGCCATCCGCACAGTTGGTACTCGTATAGGCTCACAGGCAAGGTCCCTGGTCGGATGTTGCAATCGCCCTGGTTAGGCCGCTGTTCAGTGGCTTATGGCGACTGCGCCGGCATCGTGAAGGGTGCCGAGCAACGTGGCCACATCCGCCTCAATGCTGGTTCTGGATGCTTCGTAGGTCTCGCTCAGCCCGTCGCACAAGGCACTGAACGTGCAAGGCGTTGCAATGCGCGACCACACATCCCGTCCGATCGGATCCAAGGCCAGATAGATGGAACGTCCGGCGATCATGATGACCAGTTCCTCGCCCATGTCAGCAGCGAGGCAATCCGGAGTTTGGGCAATCAAGGCATCCGAATCGACGTTCATCCGTGGCTTCTCTCGTTCAAAAAAGGGCACATCGCTCAGGGACACAGGAGTTCAAATTCTATAGTGGCATTTCGGAGCGGTCACTGAATCCCGCTGCCCGATCCAGCCGCATGAGGGGAGGATCGGCGCCGGAATACTGCCTCGTCGTCACCCTGTTTTGCGAGCCGCCGGTTGTCCGGGCCAAAAAGGGGGGTGTCCGCCCGTGCTGGTGTTGGCACGCGCAGGACCGGGTCGAACCAGCGTGCCGCGCGGGCGTCGCGCAACCGGAAGTTGGCGTGACGCAGTACCAGGAAGCCGCCAGGTCGCAAACAGCGGGCAAAATCTTCCAGTTGGGCATCGAAATCCTGGAAGCGAATGAGATGGTCGCAGCATTCGCCGCGGTGCCTGGCCAAGTCGCCCCGCCGCATCACAGCCAGGCAGAAGATCGCATCGTACGTGGCGGTAGCCTCCGCAGCGGTATCGCCTGCCACGCGAAATCGCATGCCGGGATCCGGCTGCCCCTGCTGCTGTTGAAGGCATCGGGAAATGTGGCCTGGATGGATGTCCAGGCCCGTGATGTCGGCGTGGGGAAAGTATTGGCGCAGGCTGAGGACTTCCTCGCCCGTGGAGCAGCCGAATGAAAGCAGTCTGGGAGACGCGCAGTCTGTCAGTGCTTCACGTACGAACGCGAACAGGCGAGGATATCGATTCATCGAAGTGGTGCCGTAGTCCTGGAACAGCGGTGCCGAAGAGGTCAGTCGCAGCCAGACGTAGCTGCGGCCCTCGCGATGACGCAGCGCGCGGTAGAGCAGGCGCCCTCCGACGCGCTCCAGCAGACTGCGCCAATCAAAGACGGGCCAGCTCATGGAAACGGTTTTTTGCCACACCACGCCCTGAGTGCATTGGGCAGGGTGCTGACAGGCCTGGTGTGGCGGTCGATCCGGCAAAGCCGGGCGGCAAGAAAGTGCATGGGCGATCCAACATTGGCGAACGGTGATTTCCACGGCTCGCGTGCGAGACTGGCCAGCAGACCGTCGTATCATCGGCCCGATGGTGCGGCGGGCGCCGCGTCTCGCGACTGAAACTGCAAGGATACCGAGATGAACGAACAAAATCCTCCCGTGTGCAACGATCAGCCGGCGCAAGTTGTGCGCAAGGTTTGGACGGCGCCAGTGGTCTCGTTTCTGGCGATCGAAGAAACAGCAAATGGTCCCACCATTGGCAACGATGGCGTTGGCTCGACCAACGGTTCATGAATGCGGCATTTGCCGCCGCCGCGAGTTGAATGAGCGACTTCGCTGGAATCTGGCATCTGGACGGAAAGTCCGTACCCCGTGAGTGGGTCATCACGCTGGGGGAGGAATTAGAGGGGCGGGGCATCGGACCTCCCGTAATCTGGCACGGCGGCGACATGGCGATGGTGCACCGCCAGCACTTTTTCACAGACGAAGACCACTGTGAAACCATGCCGCGGGTTGGTGACTCGGGCGCCGTACTGGCGGCAGACGTTTGCCTGGGGGCACGTGTTGAACTGGCCACTGCGCTGGGCGTAACGGCACACCCCGCACGTCCCGACGGCGATCTGATGTTGGATGCTTTGCAGCGATGGGATATTCATGCGCTGTCGCGCCTTCATGGATCCTTTTCACTGGCGTTCTACAGTCCGACGCGGCGGCAGCTTTTGCTTGCGCGTGACCCTTTAGGACAGCGCTCTTTGTTCGTGCATCGCGGGCCGCGCATGATCGCGTTTTCCACGCGGTTGAGGGCTTTACTGGCGATTCCCGGGATTTCACTCGATCTGGACGAGCAGGCCTTGGCCGATCAGCTCGTCATGGACCCGTCGCGTGCCTCGCGCACGATCTACCGCGCCATTGACAGGGTGCCGATGGCGCATTTCATGGTGCTGACATGGGAGACGACCCATAGCGAACGATGGTGGCGGCCACCCGAGGCAGGCTCTTTGTGCCTGCGGAGTGATGCCGAGGTCGAGGCGGCCGCAGCCGAGGTTGTGGACCGTGCCGTGGCCGATGCGTTACGGGCACGGGGGCCCGTGGCGGCGTGCCTCACTGGAGGGCTCGACAGCGGCTCGATGGTGCTTTCCGCCTCACGGCAGCTGGCACCCGCACCCTTGCTGACCCTCACGCGGATTCCGAGGATGGAAACTGCCAGGGCCAATGCGAACCACTATTACGATGAATCGCCCCGTGCGCGCCTGCTGGCTGCCAGCCGCTCCAATATCGACTGGCATCCCGTGGGCGATGATGGCGACGATTGGGGCGAACACGATCCGGAGCGCTGGTGGAAGGAGAGCGGCCAGCCAACACGCTCGCCGCTGAACATGGCCTGGTTCTTTCCGCTTTACCGTCTGCTGCATGCACGTGGCGGGCGCGTTTTGATCGGTGGTGAGCTTGGCAATGCATTTTTCAGCTACGACGGCCTGTTGCGCCTGCCGCAACTGCTGCGCGACGGCGATTGGCGGACGTTGGCGCGGCAGACGCGTGCCCTGGCGAAGGCCGAGGGGTTGAGCGCGCGCAAAGCCTTTCAGCGCTATCTGCTGCGGCCATTTGCCCCGACGACGCTCCTGCGTTACTGGCATGGTCTGCCAGCGGCGGTATGGGAGCGTCACGGGGCCCTGCATCCCGCACTGGCGCAGGAACTCGGCATGCACCAAAAGCTGGACCGCGGTCGCTACAGGATTCGATTGGGTGGAAGCCATCGATCGTTGAGCGTGTTGCGTGAATGGCTCCTGGGCAATGCCGCTGCGATGGACGGATGGGGTGCGCTGCGTGCCATATCCGGCACTGATGTGCGCATGCCCCTGGGCGACCGGCGTGTGATCGATTTCTTCGGTGCTTTGCCGCTGGACCAGTTTCTGCGCGATGGCATTCGCCGCTCCCTGCCTCGGCGCCTGCTGGCGGCACAAGGCGGTCCAGCCGAGGTGCATGCCAACCGCGCGGTGGGTGTGCAGCACGGTGACTGGTTCGCGCGCTTGAGCGCGCAGCGAGGAGCACTGCAGCAGCAACTCGATCGGTTGCACACGTCTCCTCTCGCGTGCCGTGTACTCGATCTGCAGCGGCTGCAAGGCCTGCTCGACGCCTGGCCCCACGATGCGCTCTCTGCTGAACCAAGGCGCGAGGAATATCTCAACGTGCTCTCGCACGGTTTGCAAATGGGCGGTTTCCTGGCTTGGCGAGAGCGCCGCTAGAGTGGAGGCCCATCGAACCGCCGCCCTGGCAAGCTGGGAGCATCAGGACGACTGGCATGGGTGAACCTGCAGGCGCCGCAGTGCGAGCATGGCTTGCGTGAAGCCTTCAACGCATTGCACTGGCTGGGCCGAGGAAAATCCATGTTGCGCATGCTTCCCGATGCTGCGCGGTAGCGAGGGCTGCGGCGCGTTGAGCGCATCTCTTTCGATGTATGGCACCCCGGCCGGCGAGCAAAGACTTGGCAGCGGCAGGAGGTTCATCTCACGCTCTCGACGGTACCGCTTCCAGGTGAGGCCTTGGCCAGAAGAAAGTCAATACAGGTGCGCACCGCCCGCGTCTGGTGGCGGTTGGGCAGATACAGCAGGTACATGTGGGTGCCGAAGATGCTCAGGCGGTACTCGTCCAGCGTGGTCAGCACCTCGCCGCTTTCCAGCTTGTCCTGCACCACGTAGTCCGGCACCAGACCGACTCCGAGGCCGGCCAGGATGCCCTGGCGCAGGAAAGGGAAATGCTCGGAGATCAGCGTGGGCTCCAGCATCACCTCATTCCGTTCGCTGCCTTGGTAGGCCGCCAGGCGCAGTTGCCGCCCGGTCACGCCGGCGGTGATCACAGGGCTGGTGCGCAGGGCATGCAGGGTGCGCGGCAGCCCGTGGCGATGAGCATAGTCGAGGGAGGCGCAGGCGAGGTAGCGCACGGTGCCCAGGCTGCGGGCCACCAATGACAGTGGCGGCTCCTGCACCACGCGGATGGCGATATCGACTTCGTCGCGCAGATTGTCGGCGCGGTTCTCGAACAGCACGTCCAGCACGATGCCCGGGTAAGCGCGCTTGAACTCGATCAGCCAGTCGCTCACCACGATCTGTCCATAGCCACTGGGTACGCTGATGCCTACGCGGCCCTGCAAGCCCTGGCCCAGGGTCGTGATGGCTTCACGCGCGGCCAGCATCTCGTTGTGGATGGTGCGTCCGTGCTGGTAAAGGCGCAGGCCGATCTCCGTGGGCTCCACGCGGCGCGTGGTGCGCTGCACCAGCTGCACGCCCACGTCCTTCTCCAGCTTGGCGAGGTGGTAGCTCACGTTGGCGCGCGTCATCTTCAGCTTGCGGGCAGCCTGGCTCAGGTTGCCGCTGTCGATGATTTCCACCAGCAGGGTCAGCGATTGGGAGTCCATGTCTCAAGCGTATTGGTTTAAATCATTTGACAGTCTGTCAATGATTCATGGGATTGTTAGAAATCATTGTCGCCGTAAGAATGGATGCTGGACGAGATCCACAACAAAGGAGACAAACGCATGACCCGTGAGGCAGCGGCTTCCGTCGTTCCAACCCGCCAACAAGGCGATGTGCTGGTGGTCGGCATCCACAATCCGCCCGTCAATGCCTTGGGCGCTGCCGTGCGCCAGGGCCTGTTGGCTGCGGTGGCGCAGGCCGAAGCCAGCGCAGCGGTGAAGGCCGTGCTGATCGTGGGCGAGGGCAAGGCGTTCATCGCTGGTGCCGATATCCGTGAATTCGGCCAGCCTGCCGTGCTGCCGTCGCTGCCTGAAGTCTGTGCACGGATCGAGGCGTGCACCAAGCCGGTCGTCGCTGCCATCCATGGTGCTGCGCTGGGCGGAGGGCTGGAGGTGGCGCTGGCGGCCCATTACCGCCTGGGCTTGCACAACGCTGCCGGTGGTGCGCAATTGGGCCTGCCCGAAGTGAATCTGGGCCTGCTGCCAGGCGCTGGAGGCACGCAGCGTGCGCCGCGCCTGATGGGTGCCAAGGCCGCAGCCGAACTGATGCTGAGCGGCAAGCCCATGTCGGCACGGGCGGCGCTGGCCGCAGGCCTGTTGGACCAGTGCGTGGAGGGTTCCGATGCCACGGCTGCAGGCTTGGCCTTTGCCAACGCCTTGCTGGCCCAGAACGCTCCGGTGCGCCGCACGCGCGACCTGCCCATTCCGGACGCGGCTGCGGCGCTGGCCGATCTGGACGCGTTGGCAATCGACACGGCCAAAAAGAGCCGAGGCTTGTTTTCACCCTCGAAGATCGTCGAATGCGTGCGCGCCGCAGTCGACTTGCCGTTCGACGAGGGACTGGCCAAGGAGCGCGCGCTGTTCGTGGAGTGCCTGAACAGCCCACAGCGCGCTGGCCTCATTCATGCGTTTTTTGCCGAGCGCGAGACTGCCAAGATCCCCGAGGCCCGGGCCGCAGCGCCGCGCACTGTCGATCGGATCGCCGTCATCGGGGGCGGCACCATGGGCGCGGGCATTGCGGTGTCTGCACTCGATGCCGGATTCTCGGTGGTGATGTTGGAGCGTGATGCCGAGGCCATCGCGCGGGGCCAGGCCAATGTAGAAAAAGTCTATGACGGCCTGATCGCCAAGGGCCGCATGAGTGATGAGGCCAAGGCTTCCATCCTGGCACGCTACGTGCCGACCACCCGCTATGAAGACATCCAGGCGGTGGACCTGGTGATCGAGGCCGTGTTCGAGGACATCGAGGTCAAGAAGGCCGTGTTCAAAGAGCTGGACCGTGTCTGCAAGCCCGGTGCGGTGCTGGCCACCAATACCTCGTACCTCGACATCGATGCCATTGCGGCGGCCACCTCGCGCCCGCAGGATGTGATCGGTCTGCACTTCTTCAGCCCGGCCAACATCATGAAGCTGCTGGAAATCGTGGTGCCGGCCCGGGTCGCCCCCGACGTGGTGACGACGGCCTTCGAATTGGCCAAGCGCATGAAGAAGACTCCGGTGCGCGCTGGCGTGTGCGATGGCTTCATCGGCAACCGCATCTTGGCGGTGTACAAGCAGGCCGCCGACTTCCTGATGGAAGACGGCGCTTCGCCCTATGAGATCGACGCTGCGTTGCGCGGCTTCGGCTACCCCATGGGCCCTTTCCAGGTGACCGACCTGGCGGGTGGCGACATCGGCTGGGCGACGCGCAAGCGCCGCGCTGCTACGCGCGACCCGAAGGCCCGCTATGTGGAGATCGCCGACCGCATTTGCGAGCGCGGCTGGTTCGGTCAGAAGACAGGCCGGGGCTTTTATGTGTATCCACAGGGCGCCCGCGCGGGCCAGCCCGACTCCGAGGTGCTGGCCATCGTCGATGCCGAGCGCGCCAGGAAAGGCATCACGCCGCGCAGCTTCACCCCGGAAGAGATCGTTCGCCGCTACATGGCCGCGATGGTCAACGAAGGCGCCAAGGTCGTGGACGAGGGCATCGCCCTGCGCCCGCTGGATGTGGACGTGACCTTCCTGTCGGGCTACGGGTTCCCGCGTTTTCGCGGCGGACCGATGAAGTACGCCGACATGGTGGGGTTGGACGCCATCCTGGCAGACATCCGCGAGTTCGCGAAGGAGGACCCGCTGTTCTGGCAGCCTGCGCCATTGCTGGAAAAGCTGGTGGCCGAAGGCCGGAACTTCGACAGCCTGAACCAAGCTGTGGCAAAGGCCTGAGACGGGCGCTGTCGGTCGAAATCAAAACTGAGAGCGTTTGCTGTTGGACTGTCGGCAGATTCAGATGCCTTTGGCGCTGGGTCTTCCGTGGCGCCAGCGCAAGCCGCTACTGAAAACGCAGTGAACCACCCACCGAGACAAGAGAAAAAAATGCGCGAAGCCGTCATCGTTTCCACCGCCCGCACGCCCCTGGCCAAGTCCCACCGCGGCGAGTTCAACGCCACCCCTGCGCCCCAGTTGGCGGCGTATTCGGTCAAGGCCGCCGTGGAGCGCGCGGGTATCGACCCGGGGATGATCGAGGACCTCATCCTGGGTTGCGGCAATCCCGAGGGCATGCAGGGCAAGAATCTGGGCCGCCAAACGGTGTTGCGGGCCGAGCTGCCGCTGTCTATCGCTGGCACCACGGTCACGCGTTTCTGCGCTTCGGGTCTGCAGGCGCTGTCCATCGCTGCCGGCCGTATCGTTGCCGAAGGCGTGGATGCCATGATCGCTGGCGGGGTGGAAAGCATCTCGGGCGCGCGCGCCCTGGGCACCCCGGCCGACCTGGACCCCTGGCTGGTGGAGTGCAAGCCCGAGTTGTTCATGGCCATGATCGACACGGCCGACGTGGTGGCCCAGCGCTATGGCATCACGCGCGAAGACCAGGACGCCTTCTCGCTGCAGAGCCAGCAACGCACCGCCGCCGCGCAAGACAAGGGCGTGTTCGCCGAGGAAATCATCGCCTGCGCCGCACGCATGGCCGAGAAGAACAAAGACTCCGGGGAGGTCACCTACCGCGACGTGATCGCCACCCGGGACAGTTGCAACCGCCCCGGCACCACGCTGGAGGGGCTGGCCAAACTTGAACCCGTCAGAGGCGAGGGCCACTTCGTGACAGCCGGCAATGCCTCGCAGCTGTCCGATGGATCCAGCGCTTGCGTGCTGATGGAAGCCAGGCAGGCCGAACGCCTGGGCCTGCAGCCCCTGGGCGTCTTTCGAGGCATGGCCGTGGCGGGCTGCGAACCGGACGAGATGGGCATCGGCCCGGTGTTCGCAGTGCCGAAGCTCCTGAAGCGCCATGGGCTCACGGTGGATGACATCGGGCTGTGGGAGCTGAACGAAGCCTTCGCCTCGCAGGCCCTGTACTGCCAGCGACAACTGGGCATTCCCATGGAACGCCTGAACGTCAATGGGGGAGCCATCTCCATCGGCCATCCTTTCGGTATGACGGGCGCGCGCCTGGCCGGCCACATCCTGCTCGAAGGCCGGCGCCGCAAGGCGAAATACGGCGTGGTGACCATGTGCATCGCTGGCGGCATGGGAGCGGCCGGCCTGTTCGAGATGTATTGATGCCCCTGAATCGCTGTGCGCCGTCTCCCCGGCGGGGGCGAAAGGCGCTTGGTTCCAGGGACGACTGAGGAAATAGCAAATGGATCTCCAATTCACACCGCAGGAAGAAGCCTTCCGCACCGAAGTGCAGGCCTTCCTGAAGGCCGAGCTGCCGGTGCGCATCGCTACCAAGGTCAAGGCCGGACAGCGACTGACCAAGGCCGACCAGGAGGAGTGGCACGCCATCCTGAACGCGCGCGGCTGGCTGGCCAACCACTGGCCCCAGGAGCACGGCGGCCCGGGCTGGAGCGCGGTCGAGAAGTTCATCTTCGATACCGAATGCGCACTGGCCGGCGGCCCGCGCATCGTGCCGTTCGGCGTGAGCATGCTGGGCCCGGTACTCATCAAGTACGGTAATGAAGCGCAGAAGCGTTACTGGCTGCCGCGCATCCTGAGCGGCGCCGACTGGTGGTGCCAGGGCTATTCTGAGCCCGGCGCGGGCTCGGACCTGGCCTCGGTCAAAGACGCGCGCCGAGCGCGTGGGGCGACCACTACGTGTCAACGGCAGAAGA
>NZ_BAAJYR010000003.1:0-74159 GCF_057546605.1 Acidovorax sp. KPB24-03
GGACCTGGCCTCGGTCAAGACCATGGCGGTGCGGCAGGGCGACCATTACGTCGTCAACGGCCAGAAGACCTGGACCACCCAGGGCCAGCACGCCAACATGATCTTCTGCCTGGTGCGCACCCAACGCGAAGCCAAGGCCCAGGCCGGCATCAGCTTCCTGCTGGTAGACATGAACAGTCCCGGCGTGGAGTTGCGCCCTATCCGCACACTGGACGGCGATCACGAGGTCAACGAAGTCTTCTTCACCGACGTGAAGGTGCCCGTGGATAACCTGGTGGGCGAGGAGAACAAGGGTTGGACCTATGCCAAGTACCTGTTGACCTATGAGCGCACGGGCATCGCGGGCGTGGGTTTTTGCATCTCGGCCCTGGCCAAGCTCAAGATCATCGCTGCCAAGGTGCAAAAGAACGGCAGGCCCATCGACCAAGACCCGCTGTTCGCCGCGCGCATGGCCCGCGTCGAGATCGACCTGGAGAACATGAAGACCACCAACCTGCGTGTGATTGCCGCCGTGGCCGGCGGCGGGGTGCCGGGCGCGGAAAGCTCCATGCTCAAGATCCGCGGCACCGAGATCCGCCAGGAGATCCTCTCGCTGATCCGCCGCGCCATGGGCCCTTATGCCGCCCCTTTCATCGAGGACGCGCAGTACGAGGGCTACACGCAAGCGCCGGTGGGCCCGCAGGAGGCTGCAACGGCCGCCGCCAACTACTTCAACTACCGCAAGCTGTCGATCTTCGGCGGCTCCAATGAAATCCAGAAGAACATCATCTCCAAGATGATTCTCGGCCTGTAGCCATGCAAGACCCCTTGAGTCGTTTAGCGCCTGCCCCTTGCGAGGAGACGAACTGCGCGGTGGCCGCTTTCGGGTCCCATGGATTGAGAAAGAGTTTCCTATGAACTTCGTACACACCGAAGACCGCCGCATGCTGGCGGACAGCCTGAACCGCTTCATCGCCGAGCAGTACGGCATGGAGCGCCGCAACCAGTTCGCCTATGGCGACGAGGGCCACAGCCCCGCCCTTTATGCCCAGTTCGCAGAGCTGGGCGCCATCGGCGCTTTGTTTCCCGAAGCCGCAGGAGGATTTGGCGGCGGAGGTTTCGACATCAGCGTGGTGTTCGAAGCCCTGGGCAAAGGCTTGGTGGCTGAGCCCCTGCTGGGGGCCCTGGTCGTGGGCCAGGCGCTGATCGCGGCGGGCACCGAGGCGCAGAAAGCCAGGGTGCAAGACATTGCCGCCGGTGGAGTGGTCGCTGCTTTGGCCCACGACGAACCCGGCAGCCACTACGAGCTTTCCAATGTCTCGGCGACAGCTGCCAAGACCGCCCAGGGCTGGGTGCTGAACGGTGCCAAGTCGGTGGTGGCATTTGGTGGAAAGGCCGATCTGCTGCTGGTTTCCACACGCACGGCGGGCCGCCCGTTCGACACCGCCGGCATCAGCCTGTTCCTGGTAGATGGCAGTGCGGCTGGCATCGCCAAACGCGGCTACAGCCGGATTGACGGCGGCCGTGCGGCTGAACTGACGTTCACCGATGTGCAGCTTGGCTCCGAAGCGCTAGTGGGCCAGGAAGGGGAGGGCTACGCGCTGCTAGAGCTCGTGCAGGGCTATGCGCTGCTGGCACTGGCGGCCGAAGCCCTGGGTGCCATGGATGTGGCCAAGCAGAGCACTCTGGAGTACCTGCAGACGCGCAAGCAGTTCGGCGTGGCCATCGGCACCTTCCAGGCCCTGCAGCACCGCATGGCCGACCTGTTGCTGGAGGTGGAGCAGATGCGTTCGGCTGTCATCAACGCGGCCGACGCCATCGACAACGCGCGGGGCGGGGCGCGCGAACGCACTTTGTCGGCTGCCAAGTACACCGCAGGCTATGTGGGCGCGCTGGTCGCGGAGGAAAGCATCCAACTGCACGGCGGTATCGGCATGACCTGGGAGTTGCCCCTGTCGCACTACGCCAAGCGCCTGGTGCTGATCGACCATCAGTTCGGCGACGAAGACCACCACCTGGCCCGGTTCATCGCTCTGGGCGCGGCATCCGCTGATTCCTCGAAAGGACGGCCATGACAGAGACCACCCCGCCTTTGCTGCAGCGGCGCGATGGCGCCGTGCTGGTGCTGAGCAACAACAACACGGCTGCGCGCAATGCGCTGTCCCCCGCGTTCTACGCCGCACTGACGCAGGCCTTGGTCGAGGCGCAGGCCGATCCTTCGGTGGGCGCTGTCGTGCTCACAGGAGAGGGCGGCCATTTCTGCGCGGGTGGCGACCTGAGGCAGTTGGCCAAACGGCGTGAGTTGAGCGTCGAACAGCGACGCGAGAAGCTCGAAGGCCTGCACGACCTCATCCGCGCCGTGCGCGACTGCGAGAAGCCCGTGATCGCTGCAGTGGAGGGCGCCGCCGCGGGTGCTGGCCTGTCCCTCGCCCTGGCGTGCGACATGCTGGTGGCGGCGCGCGATGCCGTGTTCTCCGTGGCCTATGTGAAGGTCGGCCTCACTCCCGACGGCGGTGCGACGGCGTTCCTGGCCGAGTTCGTTTCCCGTCAGGTGCTGACCGAGTTGTGCCTGACGGGCGAGCGTCTGTCGGGCGAACGCCTGCATGCCCTGGGTGCGGTCAACCGCCTGGTCGAACCGGGCAAGGCTCTGGCGGGCGCTTTGGCACTGGCCACCAGCGTGGCGGACGGTCCGCAACGGGCGATGGCACGCATCAAGGCCTTGTGCCGTACTGCGCCCCATGCGTCGCTGGAGGAACAGCTGGAAAGTGAAGCCCGCTTCATGGTGATGTCGCAAGCCACCGAAGAGTCCCGCGAAGGCATCGGCGCGTTCCTGGAAAAGCGCACGCCGGACTTCGCACCGCTGCGCGGTGCGGACTGACGCACGCATGCCCACTACGACCAACACAGGAGACAACACCATGACCGCCCCAGACCCGTCACAGGACATCGATTTTCCGCTGGAAGGCGTGCGCGTGCTCGATCTGTCGCGCGTGTTCGCCGGGCCGCTGTGCGGCCAGGTGCTGGCCGATTTCGGCGCCGAGGTCATCAAGGTCGAGCACCCGGGCCGCGGCGATGACACGCGCGACTGGGGCTTGCGCATCGGCCAGACCGAGACCACTTACTACAACAGCATGAACCGCAACAAACGGTCCATCACGCTGGATCTGCAAAGCCCCGAGGGCCTGCAGATCATCCGTGACCTGCTACCGCAGTTCGACGTCGTCATCCACAATTTCAAGACTGGTGGGGCCGAGAAGCTGGGCCTGGGCTACGAGCAGTTGAAGGCGCTGCGGCCTGGCCTGATCTATTGCGCGGTGGCTGGCTACGACAGCAGCGGCCCGGAGGCCAAACGCCCTGGCTACGACCTGGTGATCCAGGGCGAGGCGGGCCTGATGGCGCTCAACGGCGAGGCCACGCAGCCACCGCTGAAATTCGGCGTGGCCGTGGTGGACCTGATGACCGGCATGTACGCCGCGCAGGCCGTGTTGGCGGCGCTGTTTCGCCGGGAGCGCACTGGGCACGGCCGGCTCATCGAAATGGCTTTGTATGACTGCGGCATCATGGTCACAGGCTACTACGGCCTCGACGCCATGCAGCTGGGCCGCGATCCGGAGCGCTACGGCAATGCGCACCCATCCATCGTTCCCTACGGCATGTACGACGCGGCCGATGGTCCGTTGATCATCGCCGTAGGCAACAACGCGCAGTTCGACAAGTTCTGCCGCCAGGTCATCGAGCGGCCCGACATCGTGGAAGACCCGCGCTTTTCCACCAACGTGAACCGGGCCAGGAACCGCGTGGAACTGGGCCCCTTGTTGAAGGCACTGATCCATGCCTTCCCGCGCGATCTGCTGCTGGAGCGCCTCACGGCCGCCGGCATTCCCTGCGGCCGTGTGGCGGGGTTGCATGAGGCGCTGACCAGCGAGAGAACGCGCCGCAGCGGCCTGCTGCGCGACATGCCGCACCCCGTGGTCGGAACCACGCCCGTCTTTGCACCTCCTTACCGCATGGACGGCCAGCGCCTGCCCATCCGCAGCGCGCCGCCCACGCTGGGCGAGGGCACACGCGAGGTGCTGCACCGCCTGCTGTCGATGAGCGACGCCGAACTGCAGCAACTGCAGCAGCGCGGCGTGCTGACCCTGCCGGACGATTCGCCACCGGCCTGAAGGCCTTCCATTTCACCGCCCGGTCCCTTGCGAAAACACCGCATCAGATGGTGCATGGGGCCGTTTTCATCCCTTGACGACGATCGCACTGATCCAGGAGACAACGCTATGGGAATCCAATACAACCGCCGCAACCTGCTTCAGGGGCTGGCGGCGCTGGGGGGCACCAGCTTGCTTGGCCAGGCCGCAGCGCAAACCGCCAAAGCAGCCTGGCCGACCAAGCCCATCCGGCTGATCGTGCCGTTCAACGCCGGGGGGGCGACGGACATCATCGCCCGCACGGTGGGCGAAGCGCTGGCAAAACGCGTGGGCCAGCCCGTGGTGGTGGACAACCGGGGTGGTGCCGCCGGCATCCTGGGTACCGACGTAGTCGCCAAGGCCGCACCCGACGGGCACACCCTGCTGGTATCGCTCAGCACATCGATGCTGATCAACCAGTTTCTGTACACCAAGCTGCCCTACGACCCGCAGAAGGACATCACGCCCATCACCCAGATCGCGGCAGCGCCCGTCACGCTGGTGGTGCACCCGTCGGTGCCCGCGAGCAATATGAAAGAGTTGCTGGCCTACGTGAAGGCCCACAAGGGCAAGCTCTCGTACGGTTCCTGGGGCGTGGGTTCCTACGCGCACCTGGCCGGGGCCTACATGAGCAAGACGATGGACGCCGACATGACCCACGTGGCTTACAAGGGCGAGGCACCCATGATCCAGGAGCTGATCGGCGGCCAGCTGCAGCTGTGCTTCTCCAGTGCGCTGAACACCAAGCCCTTCATCGATGCGGGCCGCCTGAAGGCCATCGGCGTAACGGGCAAGCAGCGCATGGACATTCTGCCCACGCTGCCCTCCATCTACGAGCAAGGGGTGCCGGACGATGCGTATGCCATCTTCGGCTGGGTGGCCATGGGTGCTCCTGCCGGACTACCCAAGGAGATCGTGGACCAGCTCTACGGCCACCTGCGCGAGATCGCCAAGGACCCGAAGGTGCTGGAGCGCACCGTTGGGGCCGGCTTCATGCCCCTGATGAACAGCCCGGAAGCCTTTCGCGAGAACTACCAGCGCGACATGCCTGTCTGGAAGGCTTTGGTCGACGAAGCTGGCGCCAAGCTCGACTGAAACCTGGCGGCCGCAGCTCAGCAACGAGTCAGTGGCTGCCCCTGCAATGACTGACCGATGGATTGACGGGAAACACCATGCCTTTGCCTCACAAAACGTTTCTTGCCTGCACGCGCCGGAACACCCTTCTGGCGCTGGCCGCCGCCCCATGGCTTTTCGGGAGCGCCAGCGCGCAGCAAGCGGCGGCCGTCTGGCCGACCAAGATGATCAAGCTGGTGGTGCCTTTTCCGGCAGGGGGGCCCACGGACACGGCTTCGCGCATCGTCGGGCAGAAGCTGGCCGACCGGTTGAAGCAGTCCGTAGTGGTGGACAACCGTCCGGGTGCCTCGGGCTCCATCGCCGCCTCCCAGGTGGCCAAGGCCGACCCGGATGGCTACACCTTCATGATGCTGGCCACTCCGACCTTGCTGGCCCCGCATCTCTACAAGAAGCTGAGTTACGACACGGTGAAGGATTTCACCCCCGTCGCCACGGTCTATGACCTGCCCATCGTGGTGGTGGTCAACCCGGCGCAGTTGCCGGACGTGACCGACCTGCGCACGCTCATTGCCCACGCCAAGGCGCAGAAGACGCCGCTCAACTACACCAGTTCCGGGACCGGCAGCTTTGGCCATCTCAGCATGGAGTTGCTCAAGCAGATGGGCCATTTCGACATGCAGCATGTGCCCTACAAGGGCGGCGTTCCTGCCATCACCGACACCATCGGCGGCCAGGTGCCCATCATGTATGCCGACCTGGTCGCTGCACTTCCGCATATCCAGGCCGGCAAGCTGCGGGCCATCGCCGTGGGCTCACCCCAGCGCGTCAGCATGCTGCCGGATGTGGCAACCATCGCCGAGCAAGGCTTCAAGGGTTACGACGCCGTGTCCTGGGGCGGACTGCTTGCACCACCCGGTACGCCGAAACTGGTGGTGGACCGGGTGGCGAACGAGGTCAAGCAGATCCTGGCTGAAAAAGAAACGCAAGAGAAGCTGCTGCACGCTGGCGCCATCGCGCGTTTCGAAGACCCCGCGCAGATGGGTAAGCATGTTCAGCAAGACTATGCCAAATGGGGCCAACTGATCCGAGACAAAGGAATTGCGTCGGAGTGATCCGTGCAGCAATCCATCGTCCGCCTCATGGGTGAAGTCCAAGCACCCGTCAGCGAGCGCGTGGCTGGAGTGGTCCGCCGAGCACTCCTTCAACCCATCCTTTAAACACAGGAAAGAACACTGCCATGAAAATTCTGGTCCCTGTCAAGCGCGTGGTGGACTACAACGTGAAGGTCCGGGTGAAGTCGGACAACACGGGTGTGGACATCGCGAACGTGAAGATGAGCATGAACCCCTTTGACGAGATCGCCGTCGAGGAGGCCGTGCGCCTGAAGGAAAAGGGCGTGGTGACCGAAGTCATCGCCGTCTCCTGCGGCGTCGCGCAGTGCCAGGAAACGCTGCGCACCGCGATGGCCATCGGTGCCGACCGTGCCATCCTGGTGGAGACCACCGAAGAGCTGCAGCCCCTGGCCGTGGCCAAGATCCTGAAGGCGCTGGTGGACAAGGAGCAGCCCCAGCTCATCATCCTGGGCAAGCAGGCCATCGACGACGATGCCAACCAGACCGGGCAGATGCTCGCCGCGCTCGCCGACCTGCCGCAGGCCACCTTCGCCTCCAAGGTGGAAGTGAGCGGCGACAAGGTCAACGTCACGCGCGAAGTCGATGGCGGGCTGGAGACCATCTCCCTCACGCTGCCGGCCGTGGTCACCACCGACCTGCGCCTGAACGAGCCGCGCTACGTCACCTTGCCCAACATCATGAAGGCCAAGAAAAAGCAGCTCGATACCGTCAAGCCCGAAGACCTGGGCGTCGATGTCAAGCCGCGCCTGAAGACCCTGAAGGTCTCCGAACCGCCGAAGCGCGCGCCGGCATCAAGGTGCCCGACGTGGCCGCCCTGGTGGACAAGCTCAAGAACGAAGCAAAGGTGATCTGAACATGACAGCCCTCGTAATTGCCGAACACGACAACGCCAGCATCAAGCCCTCCACCCTGAACACCGTCACGGCCGCCGTGGCCTGCGGTGGCGACGTGCACGTGCTGGTGGCGGGCAGCGGCGCCGATGCCGCCGCCCAGGCCGCCGCGCAGATCGCCGGCGTCAGCAAGGTCATCCTGGCCGATGGCGCGAGCCTCAAGGACGGCCTGGCCGAGAACGTCGCCGCCCAGGTGCTGGCCATTGCCAGCCAATACAGCCACATCCTGTTCCCCGCCACCGCGGGCGGCAAGAACGTGGCCCCCCGCGTGGCCGCCAAGCTCGACGTCGCGCAGATCAGCGACATCACGAAGGTCGACAGCCCCGACACCTTCGAGCGCCCCATCTACGCCGGCAACGCCATCGCCACCGTGCAAAGCAGCGATGCGACCAAGGTCATCACCGTGCGCACCACCGGCTTCGATGCCGCGGCCGCCACGGGGGGCTCGGCCGCGGTCGAGAAGCAGGAGGCCGCCGCCGATTCGGGCAAGAGCAGCTTCGTGGGCCGCGAGGTCACCAAGAGCGACCGCCCCGAGCTCACCGCCGCCAAGATCATCGTCTCGGGCGGGCGGGCGCTGGGCAGCAGCGAGAAGTTCAACGAAGTGATGACGCCCCTGGCCGACAAGCTGGGTGCGGCGATCGGCGCGAGCCGCGCGGCGGTGGATGCGGGCTACGCGCCCAACGACCTGCAGGTGGGGCAGACGGGCAAGATCGTGGCGCCGCAGCTGTACATCGCGGCGGGCATCTCGGGCGCGATCCAGCATCTGGCGGGCATGAAGGACTCCAAGGTGATCGTGGCGATCAACAAGGACCCGGAGGCGCCGATCTTCAGCGTGGCCGACTACGGCCTGGAGGCCGACCTGTTCACGGCTGTGCCGGAACTGGTGGACCGGCTCTGACCTATGGACCAGAGCCACACGCCATGCCGTGTGCCGGTCATTTCCCCTGATTCCTGGAGATAGGAGACACACATGCACACATTCCTTCGCCGCCGCCAACTGTTGCTCGCCGCCACGGCGGGTTTCGCCGGAGCGGCTGTCAGCGCGCCGGCCTTGGCCAGCGTCCCCTGGCCGAGCAAGCCGATCCGGATCGTGGTTCCTTACACTGCGGGCGGTTTCACCGACCAGATGGCGCGCTTGCTGCAGGTGGGCTTGCAACAGCGCTTGGGCCAGCCGGTGATCGTGGACAACAAGCCGGGCGCCAACAGCATCATCGGCGTGGACGCCGTGGCCAAGGCCGCGCCGGACGGCTACACCTTCGGCGTGTTCATCGCCGCCTATGCCGCCAACACCACGCTGTATCCCAAGCTGCCGTACGACCCCAAGAAGGATTTGGTGGGCGTGTCGCTGATGGGGGTGTCGCCCCTGGTGGCCGCCGTAGCGATGAATGCGCCCTTCAAGACGACGGCCGAACTGGTGGCCTATGCGCGTTCCAATCCAGGCAAGCTGAGCTTCGCGTCGTCTGGCAACGGATTTGCCGCCCACCTCACCTCCGAGCTGATGCGCCTGATCACCAAGACCGAGATGGTGCACATCCCGTACAAAGGTGCTTCACCTGCGCTGGCAGACCTCATGGGTGGGCAGGTACCGCTGTTCCTGGATCCACCGCCCAACCTGATCCAGCCAGCCAAGGCCGGAAAGATCCGCCTCATCGGGGTGGCCAGCGAAAAGCGCCTTCCTGCCTTGCCCGATGTCCCGACCTTTGCCGAGCAGGGCTACCCTGGCCTGGTGGGCAGTACCTGGGCCGCGATGCTCGCGCCTTCCGGCGTGCCCCGCGAAATCGTGCAGCGCATGTCCGACGAAGTGGCGCGCATCGTCCGCAGCCCCGAAGTGACGCAGCGGCTGGAGCAGACCATGGGGACGTTCGCTGAAGGCTCCACCCCTCAGGAATGCGATGCCTTCATCGCGTCGGAAACGGTCAAATGGGCCAAGGTGATTCAGGAGGCGCGGGTCACGCTGGATTGACGCGGGGGCGAGGGCGGGGCTTCCACCCCGTCGGCGCAGGCAGCACCTGCCGCCGCTCTTCATGAAACTTCGCACTCCGTGATCAGCCACTGGATCTGCGCCATGACCGGGTGGGCATCTGACGAGTGATCTGCTCCAGCAAACGCATGGGCTCCAAAGTACGAGAGTGAAGGCGGTCCTTGCGGTCCTTGTTATCAGTTACTCGGCTTTCGCACCGGACACCCGCACCTGCTCGGCAGCCAATGGCATCTGCTGCTGCACGAAGCTCCAGAATTCATCGACGCCCATCGGCTTGACGGGCAGCGAACCCTGGTCCAGGAACTGCTTTTGCACCTCCGGATTGCGCAGGGCGGTAGCGAGCGCAGCATTGAGCTTGTCCAACGCTGCACGCGGCGTGCCTGCCGGCGCGACCAGTCCGTACCAGGAGTCGGTATGGAACCCCTTCACCCCGGCTTCCTCGAAAGTCGGTACGTCGGGTAGCGCTGGCAGGCGCTGTCGAGCGGCCACCGCGAGCGGGCGCAGCTTGCCCGAGCGGATGAAGGACATTGCGCCCGTCGTCAGAACGAAATCCACGCGGCCAGCCATCAGGTCGGTCATCGCCGGGGCCGTTCCCTTGTAAGGGATGTGGGTCACGTCGGCGCCAGTGATCTTCTTGAAGTTGGCGCCAGCCAGATGCTGACTGGAGCCGACGCCGCCTGATCCGTAATTGAGCTGGCCTGGTCGGGCTTGAGCGGCCTTGAGCAAGTCCGCAACCGAGAGAAACGGCGAATCGGTCGGTACCAGCAGCACGCTCGGAGATGTCGTAATCATGCCGATGGGTGCGAAGTCTTTTATGGGGTCATGGTTGAGTTTCGGGTACAGCGCAGAATTCAGACCGTGCGATGCCACCGTCGCCAGCATGATGTTGCTGCCATCCGGCTTCGCGCGTGCAGCCGCATCGCTGCCGATGTTGCCCCCAGCGCCCCCCTTGTTGTCGATGACGATGGATTGGCCCAATGCCTCGGACATGCGGACGGCCGTGAGCCGTGCCACGTTGTCGGAGGGGCCTCCGGCAGGCCAGCCCACGATCATGGTGATGGGGCCGGCCGATAGAGCGCCCTGGGCCATGGCGTGGATGTGAGGTAGCAGCGCAACCGCCAATGCGAGTGCGGAGAAGCGACGGCGAGTCAGTGTGGTCATGGTGTGCTTTCATCGAGGAGCTTGCAGGCCTGCAGCGAACCCATTGAGTGGTGAGTCCTTCAAGGGTGTTCCGGGAAATGGGGGTGGCGCGTTTGCCTCGGCGGACAAGCGGACTCCACGCTTCACGGTTTGTCTTGCCAGGGCATTTCTGCCCAGAGTTTGCGAAAGTTGGCTTCCGTGGCTTCGAGTTCGGCCGCATAAGCCGCTGGCCCCAGGTATCGCAAAGGTGCGTACATGGCTTCGGCCTGCTGCTTGAACGCAGGGTCCGCGGCGATGGTGGCAATCGCATCAACCAGTTTCTTGCGGATCGCCTCCGGTAAGCCCTTGGGAGCCGCCAGGCCACGCAGCGAGGCCAACTCAATGGCAATCCCTTGCTCTTTGAAGGTCGGCACCTGTGGCGCCAGGGATGAGCGCTCAGCTGACATTTGACCCAGCAGTCGGATCGGGGTGCCCCCCTTCTGATATGCCAGCACCTCCCCGATGTTGATGGCGCCAATCACAATTTGCTGGCCCGTGGCCGCGGCACGCACCTCGCCAGCGCCTTTGTAAGGCACATGCATGAGCTTGGTTCCCGTAGCGCGTTCGAACAGCAGCATCGCCAGGTGGTCATCCGATCCGGTGCCTGTCGTGCCAACAGTCACAGCGCCAGGGTTCGCCTTGGAATAGGCCGCCAGGCCCGCCAGCGAGGTGATGTTGTTTGTGTTGTGTATCGCGAAGCCGCCCGGGTCGTCCACGAGGTTGCCGAGCAGGTCGTACTGGCTCCAGTGGAAACTGCTCTTGCGCTCAATCGGAATGGTCAACACGTTGGGTGTGTTGATAAAGCCGATGGTGTAGCCATCAGGCTTCGCGCGTGCCAGCTCGCCAAAGCCGATGCCGCCTCCCGCGCCAGGACGGTTGAGTACCACGACACTGCCTTCGAGTTGCTTTTCCAGGTGCCGTGCCAGCAACCGGGCGACAAGGTCGGTACCTCCACCAGGACCGTAGGCCACAATCAGCTCGATGGGTTTAGAAGGGTACGGCGCGGCGGGCTGCGCTGCTGAGGGAAGCGCAAATGCAGTAGCGAGCAATCCGGCGCACAGCGTGCGACGGGTCCATTGTTTGTTCATGCTTGTCTCCGTGATGTTTGCCCGTTTCGGGCTTATGGGAATCAGTGGCCGAGCGCGGCGGCAATACGCTCCCTGGCCCGTGGCCAGACGTCAGGGTTGACCAGGCGCTCAGGTCGCTCGCCATCCGAGAGCAACTGCAAGATCTGTATGGCGGCCAGCGTGGCGTTGTTGCGCCGGGCTTCATGTGTGACACCAGCCGTGTGGAACGTTGCCACGACATTCGGGAGGCGCAACAGGGCATGGCTGGCGGGTGGAGGCTCCTGGTCCCACACATCGAGACCTGCACCCTTGAGATGGCCGCTGGCGATTGCAGCATGCAGGGCGTTCTCATCGTGAATGCCGCCGCGTGCGGTGCTGACGAAGATGCTGCCTGGCTTCATCGCTGCGAATGCGGCTGCGTTCATCAGCCCGAGGGTGCTGGCATTGCGCGGGCAGTGCAGCGAGACAATGTCGGAACGACGCAGCAATTCATCCAGTGACACGGATTGCGCACCTCGTGCACTCATCTCGGCGTCGTCCAGTGCGGGATCAACGCCCAGCACTTGCATGCCGAAGGCCCGACCCAGTGCTGCGGTGCGCCGGCCGGTTTCGCCGACACCCACAATGCCCAGTGTGCGTCCGCGCAGTTCGTGGCCCATCAAGTCTTCGCGACTGAAGCTGCGTTGGTTCGAGCGCAGCAACGCATCCGATTCCGGAATGCGGCGCAGCACCGCCAGCATCAGGCCGAGTGCCAATTCGGCGACTGAATCGGCGTTGCCGCCGGCCTGGTTCATGACCACCACGCCAGCGCGCGTACACGCTTCGATGTCGATGGTGTCGCAACCTGAACCACTCGACGAAACCGCCAGCAGCTTGGGGCAGCGTGCCAGCAACTCAGCGCTGACGAACCAGCGTCGCGGCAACTCATCCTTGGCCGCAGTGATCTGCAGCACTTGCGCTTGGGCCAGCGCCTCCCATGCTGCACGGTCAGCGCCTTCCCGTGCGCAGGTCTGCAATGTCACGCCAGGGGCTGCGGAGATGATGCGATTGAAGGCCGGGTCCAGCCAATAGTCGAAGCGAACGACCTGGCTCACAGAACGCCCTTCTCGCGCAGCGTGCGTTCAACCCAGCTCCGGTCGGCGCGGCCTTCAGCGATGGCCTGCAGCGCATCGGCTTCGATGCGTTCAATGGCTTCGACACGTGCCGCAATGTCTTCGGCCTCTTCGGGCGGCACCGCCAGCAGGCCATCGCCATCGCCAACCACAATGTCCCCGGGATGCACCACCATCCCGTCAATGGTGACTGGCACATGCAACTCGCCTGGGCCATCCTTGTATGGGCCACGGTGTGCAACCCCGCGTGCATACACCGACAGACTATGCTGACCGATGGCGTCGCTGTCACGAATCAGCCCGTCGATGACGATGCCTGCCGCGCCGCGCGCGATCAGCAGCGCGAGCATGATTTCGCCAATGATGGCGTTCGGACCCACTCCGCCGGCATCCACCACGATGACGTCACCCGGTGCGCAGGTGTCGATGGCGTGGTGCACCATGAGGTTGTCACCAGGCCTGGTGCGCACCGTCAGCGCACGGCCTGCGAGTCCACCATCGCGTCTGTGGAACGGTTTCAGCGACGAAGTTCCGGTGGTGCGGCTCATGGCGTCGCTGATGTTGGCGACTTGGAAGCCCCGGTACCGCGCCAAGAGTGCGTCACTCACGACGGTCGAGGGGCGCGCATGAATGTGGAAACCCTGGATTTTGCTCATGGTTGGTTCGAAGTGATGGGGAAATAGTCGATGGGACTGGCAACTGGACGGATGCAGCGGGATGTGATGTCGGCAATGCGCGTGAGTCCCAGCATGGCCATATCCCGAGAAATTTCTTCGTGCATCAGGGAGATGGCATGGGTCACGCCGCCTTGTCCAGCGACCGAGGCGGCATAGTTGAAGGGCCGGCCCACGAATACGCAGCGCGCCCCGAGGGCCAACGCTTTGACGGCGTCGGTACCGCGGCGAACGCCGCTGTCGAGCATCACCGGCATTTCGGGAACGGCGCGTGCGATGGCGGGCAACACGCGCAGCGGTGCCACCGCACCGTCCAGCTGACGCCCTCCGTGGTTGGAGACGATGATCCCGTCGACGCCATGGTCGCGTGCATGCACAGCGTCCTCCGGCGTCAGGATGCCCTTGACCACGAGTTGATTCGGCCAGCGCTTGCGTATGGCTGCCAGATGGGGCCAAGCCAGGTGGGCGCGGTCTGAGAAATCGCGCAGCACATTGGAGGAAAGGATGGGCGCGCCGCGCGTGGCGTAGTTGTTCTCGAAGTGGGGCATGCCATGCAGCAGCAGCGTCTTCAGAAACGTACCCAGCAACCAGCGCGGATGGCTCAGGCCTTGCCAAGCCAGCGAAAAGCTGGGCTTGAGCGGCGTTGAAAAGCCTGCACGTACATTGTTTTCCCGGTTCGCTGCGACGGGTGTGTCCACAGTGACCACCAGGGTCTGTACGCCTGCGCCTTGCACGCGATCGAGCAGGCCATCTATCTGCGCAAGCTCGCCCGGCAGGTAGGCCTGGAACCAGGTTTGCGGAGCGATCGCCATCACCTCTTCGAGCCGAATCAACGAAGAGCCGCTCATGATGGCCGGCACATTGGCTTGCTGTGCTGCCTGGGCCAGCACGACATCGCCACGGTAGGCCGAAAGCGCGGAAATCCCCATGGGCGCGAGTCCCACCGGCGTGGCGTAGCGGCGGCCGAAGAGTTCGAATCCGAGGTCGCGTTGCGCGACGCCGACCAGCATGCGCGGGCGGAAGGCCAAATCATTGAAGGCCCTGCGGTTCTCCGCCAGCGACTGGTTGTCCTCTACGGCGCCGCTGATGTAGGCAAAGATGGGCCGAGGCAGGTGGCGGCGGGCCAACTTCTCGAAGTCGTCCAGGGACAGCACCTGTCGGCAGGCTTTGGGGATGAGTAGGGGAGAAGAAGGCATGGCGCAACCATGGTGCGCCGGTTGATATTGAAAGAAAAGAGAAAAAATTCGAACTTTTGATTTCGCTTTTAGTAAACTAAATTCATGACCCTCAAGCAACTCGAGGCCTTCTACTGGGCCGCCACTTGTCTCAATTTCACGGTCGCGGCTGAACGGGTGCACCTGTCCATTTCTTCCCTGTCAAAGCGCATTGCTGAATTGGAGGTTTCGCTGGGGACCCTGCTGTTCGACCGGAGCGGGCGGTCAGCCGAGTTGACGCCCCATGGCGAACTGCTGTTGCCGCGTGTTCGTGCGTTGCTGCATGACGCGGCCCAGTTGCAACAGGCCATCGGTCAAAGTACTGGTTTGCAAGGGCGTTGCCGGATTGGCTTTGGCGAACTGAGTGGACTGACCTGGCTGCCGAAGCTGGTGCAGAAGGTGGCCGAACTGCATCCTGCGCTGCAGTTGGAGCCGCATACCGACATTGGCCAAGTGCTGGAGCAGCGCATCGTGGATGGCGAACTCGACTGCGTGGTGATCGCAGGCCCCTCATCGCGCAGTACCTTGGCTTTCGAACGCGTAGCGCAGGTGCGATTCGTCTGGGCTGCAAGCGAGGCATTTCTCGTGAAAGCCGGTACTGACTTGCCGCAGCGCCTGGTACGCGAGCAGATGCTGATTGCCCTGCCTGAGGGCTCAGGTGCTACCCGCATCCTGGATGAATGGCTGAGCGGTCAATCGATGAGCGTCGAGCGGCGGCTCAGTTGCAACAGTTGGGGTGCGGTGGTGGGAATGGTGGCCGAAGGCCTGGGCTTCACGTACATGCCCCACGGGTGGGCCGAAGCGCTGCAAGCTCGCGGGATGCTGAGGATTCTGTCTGCAGGCAATGCGTTGGCACCCCTGACCTATACCGTGCAGTGGCGGCGCGACGATGTGAGGCCACTCATCACGGAAATGCGAAAAATCATCAAAAGCGTCATCGACTTTTCCGCCCCCCGCTGCTTGTGCTGACAAGTGCAGAGTGATCCATCGTGATCTAGGATACGCAGGCGCAACGCGCTTCTGACTCCGAACAGTGCTCGTCGACACTTCGATGCCAGATTCCAATCGCAGCGATATCACACGAAACGGTCAGTGATGGTGGTTCGGAGGATTGCGTTTTCGTCGGCACGATGTGTGCCGGAACACCTTTCGCTGCAAGTGCGGGAGCTGTGAAGGGTTTTTTCACGGCACCGGCAGCGCCTGTCGCCGCTCCTCACAAAATCCCCGTCCCTCTTCTACCAACCACTCCCGGACCTGCTCCATGGCCGGGCTGGGATGCGCGGTGGTCACAAACGAGTAAGACGCGCGCGACAGTACGCTGCGCTGAAGAACCGGCACCAAACGCCCTGCCTTGACGTCCTGCAATACCAGTGCGGCGCGGCCCATGGCAATGCCCTGGCCGGCCAGTGCGGCGCCCTGGGCCAATTGAGACAGATTGAATTGCTGGCCACCCGCCCACAGTGGTGGCGCGGCGCCCATTTGAGTAAACCAGTGTTGCCATTCCTCGTACGTGTCGGCGCCGTCCCATGCGCTGCCGTCGTGCAACAGCCAGTCGCGGTGCAGGTCCTGGGGTGATGTGATGGGTGGATGCCGCGCCAAAAAATCGGGGCTCGCCACGGGCAGGAGCCACTCATCGAGAAACACCGTTGCGTTCAGATCACGGTAGCCGCCCAAATCGAAACGCACTGCGGCCTCGATACCGTCCCGCACCATGCGGGTGCGGTCCAGTCTGTGGAACTCGCCAAACACCCGCAGGCCCATGCTCGGATACTGGCGGAAAAATTCGCCCAGCCGGGGCGTGAGCCAGCTCATGGCGAACGACGGTGAGCAACTGAGGGTGGCAGTAGCGGCCTCTTGCGGCCGGCGCATCTGCGCCAGTGTGTTTTCGATCGCGGTGAAGCTCTCGCGCAGCACCACAGCCAGCCACTGGCCCTCGGGCGTGGGCACCAGCGCGCGCGGTGTGCGAAGGAACAGCGGACGGTGCAGCCAGTCTTCGAGGTGCTTGACCTGCTGGCTGACGGCGCCCTGGGTGATGCAAAGTTCGGCAGCGGCCTTGGTGAAGCTGCCGTGGCGGGCGGCTGCATCAAAACAGCGCAGCCAGGCGAGCAAGGAGGCGGAGAGGTGGATGTCCATTACTTTGGCTAATGCGTTCGCCACTATAAATGCGTTGTGGCAACAGGGTGACGGGCGAAGAATGCGTTACAGGGGCCCATTTGGAAATCGGCCCGAAAACCGTGTCCCATTGCTGCCTGAACCTGATATGTCCTATCCAATCAACCGTTCCCCGCAGGCTGGAGTTGACGCATTGGCAATCCGCCTCCGGCAGGCCCAACCGTGCCTGTGGACCAATCCTGAACGCCTGGAACATCCGCCGGCCACGTTGGAGGCACTGGGGCGCAGCATTAGTCTGGATGATACGAAAGCCGCTGCCGCTCGCCTGAAACGTTTCGAGGCATTGCTGGCACAGGTGTTTACGGAATTGGCAGACGCGAAGGGCGTCGTAGAGTCGCCCCTGCTGCCAGCTGCCGCGTTGAAGCCTGTGCTCGGCCTGCAGCCAGGGCAGGGCAACCTGTTCATCAAGGCCGATCATCGCCTGCCAGTGGCGGGCTCCATCAAGGCGCGTGGCGGGATGCATGAGGTGCTGGAGTTCGCCGAACAACTGGCGTTGAAGCATGGGTTGGTGTCGCAGAGCGGTGACGAACATGCCTACCTTGCGCTGGCCGGCACTGCGGCACGCGAAGTGCTGGGACGCTACGAAGTGGCAGTGGGGTCTACCGGCAATCTGGGGCTGAGCATCGGCGTGGTGGCCTCGGCCCTGGGATTCAAGGCGGCGGTACACATGTCGGCCGACGCCAAGGAGTGGAAAAAGGAGCGTCTGCGCCAGCGTGGCGTGCTGGTGGTGGAGCATGCGGGCGACTATGAGCGCGCAGTGGCCGCCGGTCGCTCCCAGGCCGGAGCCGATCCCACGTGCCACTTCGTGGACGACGAGCAGTCGTTCTCGCTGTTGCTGGGGTACAGCACCGCGGCCTTGCATCTGCAAAAGCAGCTGGCAGAGCAGGGCATCGTGGTGGATGCCGGTCACCCCCTCATCGTTTACCTGCCTTGCGGGGTGGGAGGAGCACCTGCGGGCATCACCTTTGGCCTGCGGCAGTTGCTGGGACCCCATGTGCATTGCTTCTTCGCGGAGCCGGTTCAGTCGCCATGTTTCCTGGTGCAGATGCTGGGTGGGCAAGCCGGCTTGGCAAGCGGTTCAGCGCACCCTTCGGTATATGACTGGGGCCTGACCAACCAGACGGAGGCCGATGGGCTGGCCGTGCCGCGCGCTTCGTTGCTGGCGGCCGAATTGATGGCGCCGCTGCTGTCCGGGGGGTTCACGGTGGCGGACGACACCTTGTTCGCCCATTTGGTGCAGGTGCTGGATGCGCTGGGCGAGCGCATCGAGCCCTCGGCCGCGGCAGGCTTCAGCGGCCCCGGCATGCTGACCGGCACCGACGCGGGGCAGGCTTGGCTTCGCAGCACCGGCGTGGGCGAAGTGCTGCCCCAGGCCACCCACCTCGTGTGGACCACTGGCGGGCTCTTGGTGCCTGATGCGCAGTATCAGGGCTTTGTGAAGCGCGGGCGGGCTTTGCTTGCCGCGCGTGACTGACGCAGCGTGCGTCTGCGGCATTTCTCGATGTCTCTTTTTTCTATACCCTTGTTTGACCCTTGGAGCTAACGTCATGAACCGCAAGAAGCTGCTTTTGTCCGCTGTGATCTGTGCCTTGGGCGCGGCTTCGTGGGCCCCTGCCATGGCACAGGAAGCGCCATTCCCCACCAAGCCCATCACGCTGGTGATTCCGTTTCCGCCCGGCGGCGCCACCGACGTGCTGGGCCGGCTGATTGGCAAGAAGATGGGCGATCTGCTGGGGCAAAGCGTGGTCATCGACAACCGCGCCGGGGCGGGCACCACCATTGGGGCTGCTTATGCGGCCAAGGCAACGCCCGACGGCTACACGTTGCTCATGAGTTCAGGCACGACCTTTACCGTGAACCCTGCGGTGCGCCCCAAGCTGCCCTACGACCCGGTCAAGAGCTTCGAGCCCATCGGCATTGCCGGGCGCACCAGCCTGATCCTCTTGGCCAACAAGGACGTGCCGGCGGCTGACCTGAAGCAGTTTGTGGCTTTGGTGAAGGCCGCACCCGATAAATATTCCTATGGCTCCTTTGGCGCGGGCACCACGTCGCAGTTTGCAGGCGAGATGTTCTTTCACGCCGCGGGTTTGAAGATTCAGCACGTGCCCTACAAGGGCAGTGCGCCCGCCATGACGGACCTGATGGGTGGGCAGATTCCGTTCACGGTAGACACCGTGTCGGCGGCACTGCCTCAGCTCAAGGACGGCAAGATCAAGGCCATTGCCGTCACGGCGGGCAAGCGTTCGGCCCTGCTGCCCAAGGTCCCCACGCTGGTGGAAAGCGGATACCCCGGCCTGGAGATGGACACCTGGCTGGCCATGGTGGCGCCGCGCGGGCTGCCGCCCGCCGTCAAGTCGCGGCTGGAGTTGACCCTGGCCCAGGTGGTGTCGGACCCGGAAACCCGCGACAAGATGATCGCTGTGGGCTTTGAACCTGCCTATGCTTCGTCCAAAACGGTGGCCGAGTTGATCGACAGGGAACTGCCCCTGATGCGCGCCATTGCCCAGCGAGCAAGCATCACGGCCGATTGAGACCCACACCGCGCTGTCTTCACCGTGCCATGCGGTAGGACGTTGCCCGCGGGACAGAAAGACTTTGCGCTGCGGCCACTGCTTTGGACTGCCGCAGGTTCAGAGGCTGACGGTGGTTCGCAGACATCATGGATAACGAATGGATACGCGCTGCCGGATGTGCACTGCCAAATCGACAAGGAGACGAATACCCCATGATCACCCCCAGCACGCTGGTCGAGTTGACCGCCAACGAACTGCGTCACCGCATCGGCACCCGAGAGGTATCACCTGTGGAACTGCTGGACGCCTGCATCGAACGCATCGAGGCCGTGAACCCGTCCGTTAACGCCATCACCGCCACCTGCTATGACCGCGCTCGCGTTGAGGCCAGGGTGGCTGAGGAGGCCGTGCTGCGCGGCGAGCCGTTAGGTCTGCTGCATGGCCTGCCGCTGGGCGTAAAGGATCTGGAAGCCACGGCTGGGCTACTGACCACCTATGGCTCGGAAATCTATCGCGACCACATCCCTGTGCAAGACAACGTGCTGGTGGCCCGCCTGCGAGCCGCTGGCGCCATCGTGGCGGGTAAAACCAACATTCCCGAAATGGGCGCCGGCGCCAACTCGCGCAACACCGTGTGGGGGGCTACGGGCAACCCGTTCAACCCTACGCTGAATGCCGGGGGCTCATCGGGCGGCTCGGCCGCGGCACTTGCCTGCGACATGCTGCCCGTGTGTACGGGCTCGGACACGGGCGGTTCACTGCGCATTCCCGCCTCCATCTGCGGCGTGGTGGGTTTTCGGCCGTCACCCGGCGTGGTGCCGAGCTCGCGCAAGCTGCTTGGCTGGACGCCCATCTCCGTCGTGGGCCCGATGGGCCGCACGGTGGAAGAAGCTTGCCTGCAACTGGCCGCGACGGCGGGCATGTCGGCCGGCGATCCGCTGAGCTACCCGCTGGACCCCACAAGCTTTCTATTACCCGAAACGGTGGACCTGGGCCGCCTGCGCGTGGCGATCACGGAGGACTTTGGTGCCTGCGCGGTGGACAACGGCATCCGCGCCGTGTTTCGCACCAAGGTGCAAGCCATGAAGCACCTGTTCGGCACTTGCGACACGATCGACATGGATCTGGGCGACGTGCACCGCTGCTTCGACGTACTGCGCGCCGAGGCCTTCGTGGCCGGCATGCGCGAAGCCTACCAGCGCGACCCAAATAGCCTGGGTCCCAATACCCGCGCCAACTACGAAATGGGTGCCGCTATGACGCTGCTGGACAGCGCCTGGGCACAGGCCGAGCAAACGCGCATTCTGGCGCGGTTTCAGGCGCTGTTCGAGCAGTACGACGTGATCCTGTCTCCTACCACGCCCGTGTCTCCCTTCGCATGGACGCAGCTGTTCGCCAGTCACATCAACGGCGAGCCGCAGGCCAATTACTACCGCTGGCTGGCACTGACCTATGTGACCACGCTCACCACACACCCCTCGCTGAGCCTGCCGTGCGGGCTGGACGACGCAGGCATGCCCTTTGGCCTGCAGATCGTGGGACGTTTCCGGGCAGACCGCTACACGCTGGGCGTGGGCCATGCGATGGAGCAGGCCTTCAAGGGCATCGCCGGGCTGGACCGCCCAAGGCCGGACCTGGCCAAGTTGGTGGCAACCCGCGTGGAGCCCGCACTGACCTCGATCGTGACCGGCGCACCTGATCCGCGCGATGTCCGCAGCCTGCCGCGCGATGACCGAGCGGCCTCGGCGGCGAAGGTGTCTGCGGTGTGATGGGGGAGCGTGAAACCATGCAATCAGTGGACTTCATCATCATCGGCGCAGGCATCGCAGGTGCCTCGCTGGCCTGGCAATTGGTCAATTCGGAGGGTGAGAGCGACCGCCCCGGCGTGCTGCTGCTGGAGCGTGAATCCCAGCCCGGTTATCACACCACAGGGCGTTCCGCGGCGCTCTATATGGCCACCTACGGCACCCCCAACATCCAGGCGTTGACCCGGGCAAGCCGCGCCTTCTATGACGCGCCGCCGCCCGAGTTCGGAGCGGACCCCATCCTCTCGCCCCGTGGCGTGGTCTATGTGGCGGGGCCTGACCAACTGGACCTGCTGCAGCAGGCTTATGACGAAGCCCGGGCCGCATCACCCAATGTGGAATGGGTGGAGAAGGCAGCACTGCTGGCCCAACTGCCATGCCTGAGGCCCGATGCCGTGGCTGCAGGCATGCGCGAGCCCGACGCTGCCGACATCGACGTGCATGCGCTTCACCAGGGCTATCTGCGTGGGCTGCGGCAGCGTGGTGGTCAGGTGCTGACCCATGCCGAGGTAACGGATCTGCAGCGCCAGGGCGGCGGTTGGCGGGTCACACTGGCAGATGGCCGGCAGCTGCAGGCCGGAACCATCGTCAACGCGGCGGGCGCCTGGGCCGATGTGGTGGCAGGCCTCGCCGGCGTGCCGCCCATCGGATTGGAGCCGCGCAGGCGCACCGCCTTCACCTTCGCCGTGCCCGAGGGCCTGGATGCCGCCCACTGGCCGGCCGTGGTAGGCATTGACGAAAGTTTTTACTTCAAGCCTGACGCAGGCCAGTTGCTGGGTTCACCTGCCAATGCCGACCCCACCCATCCGCACGACGTGGTGCCCGAAGAGCTGGATGTGGCCACCGGCATCTATCACATCGAGGAAATGACGACTTTCCAGATCCGCCGCCCATCCCATACCTGGGCGGGGCTGCGCTCATTTGTGCCGGATGGCGACATGGTCATCGGGTGGGACAACCATGTGCCGGGCTTTTTCTGGTTGGCAGGGCAGGGCGGGTATGGCATTCAGAGTGCTGCTGGCGCGTCGCTGCTTGCTCGGCAATTGCTGCGCGGCGAGCCACTGCCTGAGGAATTGGTGCGTGAGGGCTTGGTGGTGGAAGAGCTATCGCCGGCCCGGCTGTCCACACGGCAAAGCACTCCGGGCCAGGTGACATAGCCCTTTCCTGGCCGCGAAGTCAAAAACCATTCCCCGATCACCGATGGGTGTTGTCTGTATCGCGGTCATGGGACATCCATGGCGGCCACCACGATCACGACCTTGGGCCTGAGAGGTCAGGTCATTTTGTACAGCTGATGGGACGCGGCCAAATTCTCGAGCTGTGCACCGAACTGTTCCGCATGGCTCCAAAAGCGCCGGTCCAGGCCATCGAGCACCTGGTTCGCAATTTCATATTCAGGGTGGTCTTCCGATGCCGTGCGCATGAGGTCGAAGCGAGCCACGCGGTTGGCGGGTACTGGTGCGTCACCGAATACCGCAGCCTTTGCCTGCAATAGAAGGTCCAGGGCCAAGGTATCTCCGATCTCTTTGAGCGCATCGACGGTTTCGCGGTAGTGGTTACCGCTGGAGTTGGAGAAGAACTGATCGAAGCCTCCGTTGTGGACCTCGCCAGAAAGGACGCTGAGCAAGTAATAAAGCTGGTCGCCATGCGAGAGCGATTCAAAGCCCTCGCCCTTGTACACCCGGTCGACGAGGGCAATCCAATACAGGCGTTCCGGGGATTCTCGATCGGCACGCTCGGCCTCGCGGCGCTGCCGATGTTCCTCGCGACGCTCTTCAATGGAGCGGGTATTGCCTCGCACACAAGGCATGCACAGGCCATCGTTGCTTGCTGCCGTATCGGGGTGAATGGAGTCGCCGCATCTGGTGCATGGAAGACGTTGCAAGGGTTGATTCCTGTCTGTGGCTCAAGTCGCCTGCGCCGTTCGTTGGGATCACGAACTGGCTTGTGCGTCTGAAGTGGATGACTTTGCCTCGCCGTCCGTCCTTCATGCAAGCGCTGAAACAATTTGCTGCAGTACCACCAAGGGCTGAGGGTGCGCCAGACCAGCATGGGCGTACAAGCTGATCTCGAAGGTCAGAAACCCCCCATAGGTTGGGCTGCCCGTATTGGTTCTCCAGGCTTCGAACGCGCCGATGATGCTCTGCACCGTGCTGGTCGCATTGAATTCAGAGAGTGGTAGGAACATCACCGGAGTCAGGGTTTCAATGGCCGGTGTGGAGCTTGCGACACGGTAGCCATAGGTGGTACGGACCAAGATCTCGCGACCCGTTTCATCGCTGTCGAACAACGCGTTGAACAGTGGCGTCAGTGGGTTGGTGGCCACGTCGTTGGTCCAGATGCCGATGGGCAGCGGGGTATCGATGCGGATGAGTGGGATCAGAGGTTCTGAAAACCCCCTCTGCGGGGTTCGGTAGACAAAGGCCGGGCAGGTCAGGGCGCCGTCGGTGCCCAGCAATTGCGCATTGCGTATGACGGCCACGGTCGCGTTGGCCCGTTGATAGCGAGCCACGTGCAGACCGGAAAGCGTCCATTGGCACGACACAGGGGTGAAAGCCGGCACATTGGGCACGCCTTCACCCGCAGGAAAGTTGTAGTCACGACTCTGGCCCACCGGCTCTACTCCGATCAGCAGGACGTTCACGCCGTCTGCACAGAGGATCGTGATCTCGGGCCATGCTGCGGGCCCATCGGCTTGCAGCCGCTGCAGCGTCAGTTTGCAGTAGGCCGGTGGATTGGTCCCCTCGCCAGCGGCTGTGGTGGTGTGCAGCGTTGCCAGGTATTGGTAGCACTCATGCGGCACACTCGCATCGGTCAAACTTGGCATGGTGGCGGAATGCGCGGCACTTTCAGAGCTGCTGGAAAGGTGTGGCGCCCGATGTCCGCCCATGCGGTGCGTGGCAGGGGGCGAGTACTGCGAATCATGGCTGGGCCACCAATCCGACCAGAGTGCACCCACACGTTCGGCCAGGTCGGCGAAGGTATGGAGTGCTGTCACGAGCACCGGGTCCTTCGGCGAAACACTGGGCGCTTGCAGTTGCTCAAGGATGGCCCAAAGGGGTTCCTGCACGGCCGTGTACTGCGCCAGGGCCTGGAACAGCGCGTTGTCACCCCGGTTCCCGAGGTCGGTGGCAACGGGCGGCTGACCGTTGAATTCAATCTCGATGAGGGCTTGGTCTTGTGCTGCATTGTCGTGGGCATGGGTGAACACATAAGACCAGTGCAGAGCCTCTGCCAGCGTGGCTGGGTCAACCGGCCCTTCGGCCTGATGCGAGACCACGATCGGAGGGTCGGGGCAGGCGCGCAGCGGTACCGGTACGACCGTCGTGCCCAGCGGCGCGCTGAAAGCCGCGGGTGGGAACCGTTCGAAGTCGCGCAAGAAGCTCAGTCGCTTTGGCGTGCCACTGTCGTTGTCCGAAAGCTGGCCGGCGACCTCCATGTCATGGACGGCATAGTCTGGTTGCAGTGCCACCGCTCGGTGGAGGGCGGGCTGGTCGACATCCAGCGGGAAGGAGACAGTGCCTTTGCGGGTGTTGGCCAGGGCGGTCGCGGCATTTCCCAACTGGCAGATTTTCCACGCGCCTGGATCGTCGGAGACGGAGTCGTGTGCGCCTGCAGCCTGTGGATTGCCCACGTGCCCAGTCCCCCAGAGCCGTGCCATGGACGCGGTGGCTGGGGATGTCACAGCGGCATTGAACTGCAGGATGGCAGCGGTGTCGTAGCCACTCAGCAACTGGTCCTGCAGGCGCTGTTGCAGTGCTTCGCGAGCCGCTTGCCATGCCTCCGAATCTAAGGCACCAAGGCTTGCCTCCTGGATCACCAGGACGGGGGAAAGCCCGTTTGCCACGGCGCGGGACAGAACCTTCTTGGCGGTCATCAGCCGAGCGAGCGCTTCGGGCGCCACTTGTGCAGCGGGCACGGCATAGCGGCCAGTGCAAAGCTGGTCCAATCCCGCCAACCAGATGCGCGCCCAGGCCTCCAGGTCGATGCCCTGGTAATCGTTGACAGTGGAGGCACCCCAGCCGCCGGTGGTCTCGTCAATGGATCGGATTTCGACGCCAGTCGCGTGCTCCAACGTGTTTGACAGAGGGCGCAGCGCGAAGCTCAGCGGCTGGAGCCCTTCAACCCCGGGCACGCTGGCCTGTGGCGACACCTTCACTTCGGCGATGCCGCCAGGGTCGACGAAAGAGATGCCCCATACATCGACGGGGGTAGTGCCATGCTCCGTGGCCAGTTTCAGGCCCATCACAGTGCTCTCGATGGCAACAGCCAACTGGCCCAGCGCGACAGCGTTGCTTTCTTGGCCATCGCCAATGCCGTTGCCCACCGCCACCACCACGCTGCTGTCCTGCACCGCCGCGCCGGGCGCTTCTGTGGTGCCGCGCAACGCCGGTGGTACTTGGTCAGCGTCGCGCTTCAGCGTAACCCAGGTACGCAAAGGAAAAATCGCTCCCGGCAGTTGCCAGCCGCCAGCGCCGAAGGCAGCGCGCAGTACCGTATCGACCGGCGGCAGAAGCAATTGCGCGCCGGCTGCCAGAAACGCGGTGCGCTGATTCGCGCGGACCAAGTCCTCGATGCTGACGTCATTCCCGGCCAACGCGAAGCGGCGGATGATGGCATGGATGCTGTCGCCTTGCGCGGTCTCAATGGTGGGTTCATCGGCGACTTGCGATGGCTTGAGCAAGACGCTTGGCACGATCAGCTTCGGCGTGGCCGCATTGGCGCGGAGCAGTGCTGTCGCACTCAGGCCATAAGCGATAGCCAGATCCTCTGGCGTGGTAGCGCTTGCCAAAACAGCGGGTGGACAAAGTAGCAGCGCGCCAGCGGCCAGTGCTTCGGGATCGGTGGCGATGGCCGTGGCAAATTCATCCAGAGTGACGGCTGGGTTGGATCGCGCGATCAGCGTGTCGAAGCTGTCGCCGGATTGGGTGGTCAGTGGCTGGCCTGCGACGATGATCACCTGGCCTGGCGCCAGCGTGGCGGGCATGGAGCGGTTGGTCTCGCACAATGCCTGTTCGTCTGTTTGCTCTGTGTCTGTCGCTGCGGCCGGGACGAACAGCCCAGCAATGGTGGACAGTGTTTGACCAGCGCGAACGCGGTAAGGAATGCGCAGCGAAAGGGATGTGCCAGGCCATGCCGCCAAGCCGGGCACGGGCAAATCGCGCACCGCCAGTCCCGCGTTGTGGCGCAGCAGATCGCCCGGTCCGATGGCATGGGCGTGGGCCAAGGCGCCGAGAGGCTCTGCATCCAGGCCTGTGGTCAGCGTGGTTTTGAGCAAAAGCGCCGAACCTGCAGGGAGCAGATCGACCGTACCGACATTGAGTCTGGCCAGCGGGCCCATGGCAATGCCGGTGGGGTTGTCCGCCAGCGTCCAGCCGGCTTCGATCAGCCTGCGGTCCACTGCCAGCGTGATACCAGGGCGGAACATGCCTGGCTTGTCTGCGTTGGCCAGGGCGACCATGGCCGCTTCAATCGATACACCTTTGTCTGAAAAGAGGTGCGCGATGTCGTTCAGGCAGGCATCGGCGCCTGGATCGCCTTCGGCCGGAACTTGCACGGCCACGCCTTCGGCTTCGAAGACAAAACCTGGCGCCAGCAGAGCGGGGCGGGTGCAGTTGGCCGCCACCAGACTGGCCGGAGTCAGGTGCAGCGTGGCGGCGACTGCCGACAGCGGCAGGCCGCCGGTGGGTTGTGTCTGGTCGGTGGTCGGAATCGCCAACTCGATGCCGGGGTTCAACGGCAGTGAGATGTTGTTCGGGTCGGTCAGCACGGCAGCAGGGTCCAGATCCTCGGCCACCAGCGCTGCCACGGTGCCACCGGCCACGAAAGCGGCATAGCTGGGCATCCACAGCCCCTCGGGTGGTAGGTGCACCAGGGTGCCAATCGTGCGGTCTCGAGCGGCCAAGCCCATCGCCTGCCAATCCACACCGTAATGCGAATAGACATCGGCCAGCGTGGCTGCTGCGACGGGGTCGGCCATGGCCACGCCCAGCGTTGCAGCCGCTTGGCTGAATGCGTGGCACGCTGCGGCATAGGCGCGCAGCGGCGGGATTTCCACCGGCATTTGGATCGGCGTGCCGCCAGCCGGCTGGTTCAGCGAGGTGGCGAGGGACAGTTGCATGTCCGGCTGTACCAACTGCCACATGATGGCTTCGAAGCGGGTTGCGACTTCGCTGGCCATGGCTGCCGCCGCATCGCCCGCCGCTGTGGGTGCGGGCAGCAGGCCTTCGGGACGCATGGCGATGTTCACCGCCAATGTGGCGCCCGTTGTCTCGGCACTGGCAGGCAAAAAACGCCATGCCATGGTGGTGCTTGGCCAGGATGCAATGCCCAGCACGGCATCGCTGTAGCCGACCGGCGTGCTGTCGGTGTCGGCCTTTGCATCGCTCGATGGGGCGGTGGCTTGGGAGGGAGAGGGCGGAGAGTTCACTGCGGCGCTCATGGTCGCGCGTCCCCTGGCGCTGTCAGGCTGGCCGAGACGGCCGATGCAACTGCCTTGGATGCAGTGCTGCTGCGCAATATATCTTGGAAGCTCTGCACCACCTTCGGGAAATGGGTGGCACGCTGAGAGCCGGCACCAAGATGCCTGCCCGGCCAAACTTCAGCAAGCCCCTTTCACCAAGCCGTCTCTTGACCCTGCAGCGCACGCCGGGCCATCAGGAAGGTGGCTGCATTCCAGCTTTGCCCGGCCATGCCGAGCGGCGCCAGCGTGCGGCCGTGGAACCACTCGGTGAAGCGCCAATTGTCGAGTTCGTTCGTGCGCGCCAGCTTGACCAGTTCGGCCCAGCCTTCTGCTTGCAGGCCCACCTTCGTCAGTGCCATGACCCAGAAAGCACCGACGAAGGGCCAGATACCTCCGTTGTGGTACTGGTGCGCAAGGTTCTGTCGATGCCGTCCCATGTAGGCTCGCCAGAGATCGTGCTGTTCCGACAGGGGATGCAGCACCACCCGCACCGGATAAGGATCGCTGGCCCGCGCGGCCCCGATCGCGTTCGTGATGCTGTGCGACATGGCCTCGTCGGCCAGGCCGCATTGGATGGCCAGCAAATTGCCGAACACATCGCCTTCGTCCCCCACGACCGCCAGATTCACGAAGCTCAGGTAGAGCCCACGATCCCGGCGGCCACGGCGCGCATAGTGCTGCAGCAGGCGCGCACGGTGGTACTGGTGCAGATCGCGCTGGAACGGATTGAAGAGATGGTTGAAGTGGTGCTGCGTCTCGTCCGCATGGCACAGCGCGAAGCGGCGCTTGACGTCGAACCACAGCGCGTTGGTGTAGAGCACGTACCCCGAGCGCGGCATGATGTCCGCCCAGTCGCTTGCCTCGTTCTGCTGCAAGAGGCGAAAGTGCTGATGCTCTTGTGCCAGCAGCCATCCAATCGCTCGGTCGACTTCGCTGGCCCAGTGGTCCGCCCCCACCTCACCATGGCGCCGCACGTGGTCCACCGCGATCAGCCACCACAGCGTGGCGTCAATGCAACCCAGGTACCAGAAGTCCGCATCATGGCCTTCCGGATCTACGTACTTGGGAATCTGCCCGTTAGGCGCCTGCTTCACTGCCAGCGCATCCAGGCTGGCCACAGCGCCCTGTTCGAGCGCCTGAACACCGCTGCCGCACATGGCCATCACGCAGATCGCCGCGTCCCGCCCGAAGATGCGCGTGTAGCGTCGCGCCTCTGCGGCCGCGGTGCGGCTTGCCGCCAAAATGCCGTGCTGGGTGAGGTTGCTCTCCAGCAGCGTCAGCGCAGCTTCCGAGCAGGTTTCAATCAAGGCGAGCGAGGACGGATCAAGGGTATGGTCGGACATGGGCAGTTCAGATGCCAAAGTGAACGATGCGTGGATTTTGCCGATCGTGGCGAGCGCTGACCCTTTCTCCTTTTGCGCGGCACATCGCTGCAAATCAATGGAAACGACAATCCATCCTATGCCAAACCAATCGAAGCGGGCGAATAACCACGATGGATTCGTTCTTGTGCGGGGCGCACGGGAACACAACCTGAAAAATGTGGATGTCGAGATTCCCCGCAATGCCATCGTGGTGTTCACCGGCGTCTCGGGCTCCGGTAAATCTTCGCTGGCGTTCGGCACCATCTATGCGGAAGCGCAGCGCCGGTATTTTGAGTCGGTGGCGCCCTATGCGCGTCGTTTGATCGACCAGGTGGGCGTGCCTCAGGTCGATGCCATCGAGGGTTTGCCGCCCGCTGTGGCCCTCCAGCAGCAAAGGGGCACGCCCACCGCACGATCCTCCGTGGGCAGCGTGACCACTATTTCCAGCCTGGTACGCATGCTGTACTCCCGCGCTGGAACCTACCCAGCCAGACAGCCTATGCTGTATGCGGAAGACTTTTCGCCCAACACCCCACAGGGCGCTTGTCCGCACTGCCACGGCTTGGGCCGCATCTACGAGGTGACCGAGGCTTCGATGGTGCCCGACGATTCACTCACCCTGCGCGAGCGGGCTGTGGCGGCTTGGCCCAGCGCCTGGCAAGGGCAGAACCTGCGCGATATCCTGACCACGCTGGGGCATGACGTCGATGTGCCTTGGCGAGATCTGCCGCGCAAGACGCGGAACTGGATTCTCTTCACCGACGAGCAGCCGACAGTCCCTGTGTACGCAGGCTTCACGATGGAGGAGGTACGCCGGGCAGACGTGCCAAGCAGCAGCCCAGCTACATGGGCACCTTCACCGGCGCTCGCCGCTACGTGATGCAGACTTTCGCCACCAGCCAGAGCGCCATGATGAAGCGCAAGGTGGCCCAGTTCATGGTGGGGACGCCCTGTCCCGTGTGCCATGGAAAACGGCTCAAGCCGGAGGCCTTGTCCGTCACTTTTTGCGGACTGGACATCGGCGACCTCACGCACCTGTCCCTGTCCGCATTGGCCGATGTACTCGGCCCGGTGGCAGAGGGTTCGCCATCCGGTGGGCCCTCGGAAAATGCAGGCGCCAGCTTGTCGAAAGCGGCTCGCATGCGTGCGGCCGCAAAGCGCGAAGCGACAGGAGCTTCGGGCCACGCGGGCGCGTCCGACATCCGCCGTACGCCCAACCTGTCGGCGGAGAAGCAATTGGCCGCTCAGCGCATTTCGCAAGAGCTACTTTCCCGTGTTCGCGCATTGACGGACCTCGGACTGGGCTATCTGTCGCTCGATCGCGCCACACCTACCCTGTCGCCCGGCGAGTTGCAGCGGTTGCGTCTGGCGACCCAGCTCGCATCGCAACTCTTCGGCGTCGTGTACGTGCTCGACGAGCCTTCTGCAGGCCTGCATCCCGCTGACAGCGCATCGTTGCTCACGGCGCTGGAGCGTCTGAAAGCCGCCGGCAACTCCATCTTCGTGGTGGAGCACGACATCGCCACCATGCGCCGTGCCGACTGGCTGGTGGATGTGGGACCGGACGCCGGAGAGCATGGTGGGCAGGTGCTCTACAGCGGCCCACCGCCAGGATTGGCCTGCGTGCCGCACTCCCATACGCGCCGGTATCTGTTCGACGACGTTGCACGTGATCGCCGCGTTCAGCGAACACCGCAAGCCTGGCTGACATTGGAGGATGTGCATCGGCACAATTTGCATGGTGTGGATGCAGCTTTCCCCATCGGCTGCCTGACCGCCGTAACCGGTGTTTCAGGGTCAGGCAAGTCGAGTCTGGTCAGCCAAGCGCTCCTGGAACTGGTCAGCGCCCATTTGGGGCAGCCCATGCCGACGCCCGAGGACGGTGGCATGCCGGAAGGACCGCCCGATGCGGCTGCTGGCGATGATGATCCGGGCGCTACTCTTGAGTTGGGTGGAGCCATTCTCACCGTGGGCCGACTGGGTGGCGCAACCGATCAGGTGCGCAGGCTGGTGCGGGTGGATCAGAAACCCATTGGACGCACGCCCCGCTCCAATTTGGCCACTTACACGGGCCTTTTCGATGCCGTGCGAAAGTTGTTTGCGGCCACACCTGCTGCACGAAAGAAGCAGTACGACGCAGGGCGGTTTTCGTTCAATGTCGCGAAAGGTCGGTGCCCCACCTGCGAGGGCGAAGGTTTCGTCAGCGTGGAGTTGCTCTTTCTGCCCAGTGTCTATGCGCCTTGCCCCACTTGTCACGGAGCACGCTATAACCCCCAGACATTGGCCATTACCTGGAACGGACTGTCGATTGCCGACGTGCTGGCACTTACCGTGGACGCAGCATGCGATACCTTCGTGGAAGAACCCACTGTTTTCCGGTCTTTGCAAGTCCTGCGCGACATCGGTCTCGGCTACCTGCGCCTTGGCCAGCCCGCCACGGAACTGTCGGGTGGCGAAGCACAACGCATCAAGCTCGCCACCGAATTACAGCGCACGCAACGCGGGCACACGCTGTATGTGCTGGACGAGCCGACCACCGGTTTGCATCCAGCCGATGTGGACCGCCTGCTGTCCCAGTTGGATGCTCTCGTGCAGGCAGGCAACACGGTGGTAGTGGTTGAGCACGACATGCATTTCGTCGCCTCTAGCGATTGGGTGATCGACATCGGTCCGGGGGCAGGCGCCCAGGGCGGTTGCATCGTGGTGAGCGGAACTCCGGCGGAGGTGGCACGCTGTGCAGAGTCTCGCACCGCCGCCTACCTGAAAGCGGTGTTGGGAGTGATCACAACTGAAGCCTAAGCCAGCAGGAACCCATGAGCAACGGCAGGATGCACCGCCCCGCTTAACCGCGTGATGGGGTGGTTGTGCTACCTGTCGTCTTGCGAGACTGGTATTTTTTCCAGAGATAGCCAGCGACAGCCATGAGAATCATTTTTCGCATCAGAAGACTCCGTTTGATCAAGCCCAGAGCTTCCATGCGTTGTCGGCCACGCCTTGTAGGAAGTCCGGGCGAGGCCATGTCGTCTTCTGCGGAATGCACTGATCCTTGTGGGAGGGGGTGAACGAGAGGTTGGGCTTGTCGAGCCCGTTCACGGCAGCAGAGTGAACGCACTGGCTTGGAGGGTCTCCCATCAATGCTGCTGCGCTGAATCCAGCAGCCAACTCCTAAAGGTCTGCAGGGTCGGTGATTGCACTGACTCTTCCGGATAAACGAGGTAGTAGCCCTTGGGGCTGCGCCATGTGCGCGAAGACAGGCGCACAAGCCGCGTGGCCTGCACCATGTCGTCGGCCATGTAGTCCGGCAGCAAGACCACGCCCAGGCCCGCCACAGCGGCATTCAGCGCCATGGACATGATCTCAAAGCGGGGGCCGGCGCGGCCGGGGTCAGCGTCGATTTGCTCTGCCAGAAACCACTGCTCCCAGGCATCCGGCAGTGTGTGGTGATGCAGCAGCCCCGAACCGGGCGTTGCTGCCCCGATCTGCGCGCCGTGGCGCGCCACCCAGGCGGGGGCGGCATAGGGTGTGAGGTCCAGTGCCGCCACGAAGTCGCAGCACAGGCCGGCGCGCTGGCCATCGCCGAATTCTAAGGAAGCATCAATGGTGCCAGTCTTGAAGTCGGCGGGGCCCACGCGTGTGCTCAAGCTCAGCGTAATTTCTCCATGCGCCCGGGTGAATGCAGGCAGACGGGGGATGAGCCAATACGCACCGATCGAAGCGCCCACCGACAAAGCCAACCCGCCGCCGCGCCCTTTGAACGCCATCACATTGACCGTGGCCCGCTCCAGGCGCTGAAGCAATGGCGCAATCTCCTCGAGGTAGTAGCGTCCGGCATCGGTGGTGATCAGCGATTCACGCCGCCTAACGAACAGACGCACGTTCAGCCGTGATTCCAAGGCCTGTATCTGCCGGCTCACCGCGCCCTGGGTGAGGTGCAATTCCTGGGCTGCGGCAGTGAACGAGCCGAGGCGCGCGCTGGCCTCCAGGCATAGCAGGGACATGGTGGATGGAGCACGGTACATGAAGGGAAACCATGAGCAATGCACATGCTGGCAGCAAGATGCACCGGGAAGGGGTCAAAGATCACCGCAATAGTGCATGAGAAAAAGACATGGTATCCCCAGCAAACATGGTTTGTGCCAAGCCAGATCGATTTCTAGCATTCATGCGGTTGAATCCAACGAACTGAAGGAATGCACCGATGAACGCTCCGCTCCGCCCCGCATCCCTGTCGCGCCGCCGCTGGCTGCAGACGGTCTCTCTCACCCCCTCCGTCGCACTGTTGCCGGATTCGACCCGGGCGGCGCCAGGGTATCCCGATCGTCCCATTCGCCTGGTCGTGCCATCGGCCGCAGGCGGTTCTCCGGATGCCGTCTGCCGCATCCTGACGAACGAGTTGCCCAAAGCACTGGGCCAGCCCTTCGTGGTGGACAACAAGCCCGGTGCCAGCGGCAATATCGGCATGGCCGACGTGTTTCGTGCCCCTGCAGACGGCTATACGCTGGGCTATGCCAACGTGGGCACCCTGGCCATCAACAAGGCCCTGTATTCCAAGCTTCCTTACGACCCTGACGCTCTGGTTTCCATCGGTTTGATCGGCTTCGTGCAGAACGCGCTGGTGGTGCGCAAAGACCTGCCCGTGCAGAGCGTGAAGGACCTCATCGCGCTTGCGCGCGCCAAGCCCGGGGAGTTGACGGTGGCTTCGGGCGGCAGCGGTACCACGGGGCACCTGAGCGGCGAGTTGTTCAAGGCATCGACCCAGGTGTCGATGACGCACATCCCCTACAAGGGCAGCCCGCAGGCCATCACTGACCTGATGGGCGGCGTGGTGGACCTGATGTTCGACAACCTCAGCTCCATTCTTCCGCACATCCAGTCGGGCCGGGTGCGCGTGCTGGCCGTGACAGGCGCCGCGCGCAGTCCGCAACTGCCGCAGGTGCCCACCGTGGCAGAGGCCGGCGTGCAGGGTTACGAGACCGTGGGCTGGGGTGGCATCGTCGCCCCGCCTGGCACGCCCAGCGCGATTGCCGCCCAGCTCAACAAGGCCCTCAATGACGCTCTTCGCCTGCCCCCCGTGCAAGAGAAATACGCAGCCCTCGGCTTCGAACTGACGCCTGGTCCTCCTGAGCGCCTGATCGAGCGGGCCCGAAAGGAATCACCAATGTGGGCAGACGTCGTCAAGCGCTCTGGTGCCCAGGTGGGGTGAGGCAGGCCATGTTCGATCTCCTCATTTTCGGAGGCACCGTCGTGGATGGCAGCGGAGCGGCTCGTCGGCAGGCCGACGTCGGCATTGCAGGCGGGCGCATTCTCGCCGTTGGCGACCTCTCAGCACAGCCTGCCCGCCAACGCCACGACGCTGTCGGGCGCATCGTGTGCCCCGGCTTCATCGACGTCCATACCCATGATGATCGGTTGTTGCTCACATCACCGGCCGGCTCCCATCCCAAGCTCACGCAAGGCGTGACCACAGTGGTCACCGGAAATTGCGGGATCAGCCTGGCGCCGCTTCTGAGCAATGAGACACCGCCAGCACCACTGGACCTGCTTGGCGCGGACGACTGGCGGTATGACCGGTTCGGTGACTACCTCGATGCACTGGAGGCCGCGGGGCCGGCGCTGAATGCGGCATGCCTGGTGGGGCACTCCACTTTGCGGGTGCGCCATGTGCCGGACCTGCGTCGACCGGCCACCCCGCCCGAAGCTGAGCGCATGGCCAGGGATCTGGCCGAAGGATTGGATGCGGGCGCTTTCGGCCTGTCCACCGGGCTTTACTACCCTCCCGCCCAGGCGGCCACGGCAGAAGAGGTGATTGCGGTGGGCGCTCCGCTTTCGGCGGCGCAGGGCCTGATCACGATGCATATCCGCGACGAGGCAGATGCCATTGACGATGCATTGCGCGAAGCCTTGCACATTGGCCAGGCGCTAGGGGTGAGCACTGTGCTGTCGCATCACAAGTTGATTGGCCAACGCAACCATGGGCGCTCGGTGAACACCTTGGCCATGGTCGACGCCGCCGCGCTGTCGCAGCCCGTTTGTATGGACTGCTATCCCTACAACGCTTCGTCCACCATGCTGCTGGCCAGCCGCGTCGGGCAGTCCCGGGAGGTTCTCGTGACTTGGTCTGTTGGCGATCCATCGGCGGCTGGGAAATCGCTGTTTGCAATGGCGCGCGAACGGGGTTGTTCCCCCGAATCCTTGGTGGAGCCGTTGTCTCCCGCGGGTGCGGTGTACTTTGCCATGCATGAAGATGATGTGCGCCGCATCCTCCGACACCCTTTGACGATGGTCGGCTCGGACGGACTGGCCCACGATGCGGTGCCGCATCCTCGTCTATGGGGAACCTTCCCCCGCGTACTGGGGCATTACGCGCGCGACCAGCGCCTGTTTTCTCTCGAAACAGCGGTGCACAAGATGACTGGGTTGAGCGCGCGCCGCTTCGGGCTGCGCGACCGGGGGGTGATCGCCCAGGGTCATGCGGCGGACATCGTGGTGTTCGATGAGACGTGCATCGCGGACCGTGCCACGTTCGAACAGCCCACCGCACCCAGCGCAGGCATTGATGCAGTGTTCATCAATGGCCAGTTGGCTTGCGCGCATGGCCATACCGTCAATGCGCATGCAGGTCAGGTGTTGCGGCGACAACGCTCGTTCTGATTTCCGAACGCAGGAAGCCACTTGGTTGGCGGGCATGCCAAGCGCGTCCGGGCGATTGATTCACTGGAGGCTGGATGGCTCTGCAGCGTCGCCGCACCACGAGCGTGGATGTTTCTGTCGATGTGATTAAGCAGTTTTCCCATTTTTATCAAATACCGATAATTGATTTAATCAACTCCTTCAATAATTGCATCTGATAAGAATTCATAAGAAGTTTTTTTCTCGTGTCCGATAAGACATTCTTTGTGGTTATGTGAATAAAGAATCTCAAATATTTATCGATGCTGTAAGTAAAAAATACTTTGGTGCGTGAGGCATTCATCGTTAGCAGAAGGGGGCCTGAATCTCATCTCGGAGTACTCATGGCCTGTGTGCGATATGGAATGGTGGAACGGGCAGTGATTGATCATTATATTTTTCTATTGGTAACGGTTTTTTGTGGAATTGCGTTTGAGGGGATTATTCACTGTTTGAATAATAAGGGTAAACCCTTGCATTGAGAGCGGCCACCCCTAATAGACTTTTTGAAAATAAATGTGTCGGCTCAAAATAAACAGCCGTAATGGACAGGGACGGGAGGGATTCATGTCATTGAATCAATGGAGAGGGTGGGCGCAGCGTATGGGCGTGATTTGGAAGGCGCGTCATTGCATGGGCGTCCCAGGTGCTGGGAGGCCGGGGTTGCGTCTGCGGGCGTGCATTCAAAAAAGCGACGTCGGACGCCGCAGAATGTTTCCACCCGCGGGCCATGGGAGGGCTTGGTCTTGCTCCGCCTACCGGCGCCCCCACGCGAGTAAACGCTCCGGTGTCTTTGGCGCATTGGATGTGTGTGGATGTTTTTGCCTCACGCCGCTGCAACGCGCCACTGCTCCGCCATGCGGCGGGGGCGAGGCCGGCTGGCCGGTGCATTCAGGCGGTTTTCCAGAGCGGCGGTGAAGGGCTTTCTTCCCTTGATCTCGAACGTCGACTAAGCCCGGCAGGCGCGGGCCGCCAAGACCGCGCGATGCCGGCACGTTCCACACCCGGCCGGCTCTGGCCGGCCAGCGCGATCTCAGGCTCTTGCGAGCCTGCCAATAACGATTTCAAGAGCGACATACGTCCGTGCGGTGCAGGTGCGGATGCTGACTTTCGTCCATACGACAGGGAGAATTGCATGAATACGGTCGATCAATCCGGTGGCTCCGCCGAGCTCATGGCAGGCCAGATGGCCATGTGGCTGGGGTCTCAGTTCGCTTCGGCAGACACCAACTTCAATTTGGCTGAGGCCATCGACATCGAGGGATGCATCGATCCCGCATTGTTCGCCGAGGCGGTGCGCCGAGTCACCGACGAAGCCGAGGCCACGCGGCTCAACTTTCTCGATGCGGGGCAAGGCCCGAAGCAGGTGCTCGCACCGACCTTCAATGGAGAGTTGCCCTTCCTCGATTTCAGCGGCGAGGCCGACCCGATGGCCGCAGCGCAGGCATGGATGCAGGCTGATTTCAGTCATCGGGCAGAACTGGCATCAGGGCAGTTGTGGCTCTGCGCGCTGATCCGACTCGCGCCAGGGCGTCATGTCTGCTATCAGCGCAGCCACCATATCCTGCTGGATGGTTTCGGTGGCGGTCTGGTGGCGCGGCGCATTGCGGATATCTACACGGCGCTGGCCCAGGGGAACACCATTTCTGAAACCTCGCGACTTGCACCGGTGGCACAGTTGGCCGAAGAGGAGCGCGCCTACCGTGAATCCGGTCGGTTTCCGAGAGACCGCCAATACTGGATGGAGCGCTTTGCTGACGTGCCGGAACCCTTGACCCTGGCGTCGCGTCAGTCGGTGAACATCGGCGGCCTGCTGCGCCAGACCGTGCACCTGCCGGCCGCCAGCGTTCAGGCGCTTCATGCCATCGGCCAGGCCTGGGGAAGCACGCTGCCTCAGATCCTGATCGCCACGACGGCTGCCTATCTCTATCGCACCACGGGGGTTGAAGACATGGTGATCGGCATCCCGGTCACCGCGCGGCACAACGAGCGCATGCGACGGGTTCCCGCCATGGTGGCGAATGCATTGCCGCTGCGCCTGTCCATGCGCCCTGACCTTTCCTTCCCTGAGCTCGTTCGCGAAGTGGGCCGCCAAATGCGCCAGATCCTGCGGCACCAGTGCTATCGCTACGAGACCCTGCGGGGTGATTTGAATCTTCTGCTGAACCACCGGCAACTCTTCACCACGGTCGTCAATGTGGAGCCTTTCGACTACGACTTCCGTTTTGCGGGGCACGTGGCCAAACCACGTAATCTTTCCAACGGAACGGCAGAGGATCTGGGCATCTTTCTGTACGAGCGCGGCAACGGCCAGGATCTGCAGATCGATTTCGATGCGAATCCAGCGCTGTACACCGCACAGACCCTGGCCGAGCATCAGCGGCGGCTGCTGACGCTCATGGCGGCCGTGATCGAGCGGCCGGATCAGGCCATCGGACGCATCGAGTTGCTGGGCGCGCAGGAGCGCCAACAGGTGCTGGCGGGTTGGAACGACACAGAGCAGACGGTGCCCGACATTCACCTGTCGACCTGCATTGAGGCTGGTTTGCTGGCTGACTCCCAAGCCACTGCCTTGCGGTTCGAGGACCAAGTGCTGAGCCGTGGTGAACTGAATCAAAGGGCGAATCGGTTGGCGCACCTGCTGCGTGCGCGTGGCGCAGGGCCGGAGCGTGTTGTGGCAATCGCCGTGCCGCGGTCGCTGGATCTCATGGTGGCCTTGCTGGCCATTCTGAAAACCGGGGCCGCCTATTTGCCGGTCGATCCGGACTTTCCGGCGGATCGCATTGCCTACATGCTGGGCGATGCCCGGCCGGTATGCCTTGTCACGACCAAGTCTTTAGTGCAAACCCTGGCCGCAACAGTGTCGTTTGTGCTGCTCGATGACCCGGAAACCATCGACGAATTGGGCAGACATCCCGAGACCCGCCCGGAGCCGCTGGGAACGCTTGACACGGCGCAGCCGGCCTATGTGATCTACACGTCTGGATCGACCGGAAATCCGAAGGGGGTCGCTGTGTCGCACCGTGCCATCGTCAACCGGCTCCGGTGGATGCAGAACCAATATGGCCTGCAAGCCGATGACCGAGTGCTGCAGAAGACCCCTTCCAGCTTCGATGTGTCGGTGTGGGAGTTCTTCTGGCCCCTGATCGACGGCGCCACGCTGGTGCTTGCCAAGCCGGGAGGGCATAAGGATGCAGCCTACCTGGCCGAGATCATCGTTCGCGAAGGCATCACCACCCTGCATTTCGTGCCCTCGATGCTGGAGGTCTTCCTGCTGGAGCCGGCAGCATCCGCCTGTGCCAGCCTGCGGCGCGTGGTCTGCAGCGGCGAGGCCCTGTCGTCTGCGCTGGCAGGCAAGTTTCACCAGCAGTTGGGATGTGAACTGCACAACTTGTACGGTCCCACGGAGGCGGCCGTCGATGTGACTGCATGGGCCTGCCCAAGCACGCCGCTGATGGAGCCGGGTTCGGAGGGCGTACCCATCGGCCACCCCATCTGGAACACGCAAATGGTGGTGCTGGATAGTGGGCTCCAGCCGGTGCCCGTGGGGGTGACGGGCGAGTTGTACATCGCGGGCATGGGCCTGGCGCGGGGCTACCTGGGGCGCCCAGTGCTGAGCGCAGAGCGCTTTGTGGCCAATCCGCATGGCGGTCCGGGCAGCCGCATGTACCGCACAGGCGATCTGGCGCGCTGGCGCACCGACGGCAGCCTGGACTTCCTGGGCCGGGCCGACCAGCAGGTGAAGATCCGGGGCTTGCGCATTGAGCCGGGAGAGATCGAATCGGCCTTGCTGCAGCACCCTCTGGTGGCGCAGGCGGCGGTGATAGCCCGCGAGGACGTGGCAGGGGAAAAGCGGCTGGTGGCGTACGTGGTGTCCACCGGTGAGGGCGAGCCTGCGTCAGGGGAACTGCGCAGCCATCTGGCGCTGTCGCTGCCCGAGTACATGGTGCCATCGGCGTTCGTTCAATTACCGGCATTGCCGCTGAGCCCGAGTGGAAAGCTGGACCGTAAGGCGCTGCCTGCGCCAGAGGTACAAAGCGCCGTTGCCTATGCGGCACCGCGCACACCGACGGAGAAGGCACTCGCGGACCTGTGGGCCGAGACACTGCATCTGCCCCGTGTCGGCATTCACGACAACTTCTTCGAGTTGGGCGGGCATTCTCTGATGATCGTGCAGTTGATCTCGATGATCCGGCAGCAGTTCCTGATCGATCTGCCCCTGGACACCTTGTTCCAGGTCTCCACCATTGCGGGGCTGGCGGAGCGGCTGGACCAGGAGGCGGTGGCGCGGCCGCGCCTGGCACCGATGCCCCGCCCGGCGCGGATTCCGCTGTCGTCCGCACAACGTCGCCTGTGGCTCATGAACCAGCTGGATGGTGCCAATCCGGCCTACAACATGCCCCTGGCGTTACGCTTGTCCGGCATGCTAGACCGCGTGGCGCTGCACGTCGCCTTGGGCGATCTGGTGCAGCGCCATGAGAGTTTGCGCACGATCTACCCGCATGAGGCGGGGCTGCCATACCAACAGATCCTTGACGGTGCCGAAGCCCACCCACCCGTGATTGAGGCGGAGGCCTGCGAAGACGATTTGACTGCGCAGTTGCACGCGGCGGCCCGCCACGCCTTCGACCTGTGCCATTCGATGCCTTTGCGGGTCTCGCTGTTCCGGCTGGCCGAGGACGAGCATGTGCTGTTGCTGCTCACCCACCACATCGCAGGCGATGGTGCTTCGCTGCTGCCATTGGCGCGGGACCTGAGCGTGGCCTACGCCGCGCGTTGCAGCCGCCAGACTCCAGATTGGGAGCCGCTGCCGCTCCAGTACGCTGACTACGCGCTGTGGCAGCAGGCGCTGCTGGGCAGCGAAGACGATCCCGATAGCCTGGCCGGCCGGCAGCGCAGGTTCTGGCATGACGCGCTGCGCGACCTGCCTGAGCAAATGGCATTGCCTGTCGACCGTCCCCGCCCCCTGGTGCCCAGCCACCGTGGCGACGTGGTCCCGCTGCACATACCGGCTGCGGTCCATGAACGCATGCTGCAACTGGCCCGAGACGGGCAAGCCAGCGTTTTCATGGTGCTCCAGGCTGCCTTGGCCGCGTTGCTGAGCCGCTTGGGGGCTGGCGACGACATCGTGATCGGCAGCCCGGTCGCGGGGCGCAGTGACCACGCCCTGGATGGGCTGATCGGCTGTTTCGTTAACACGCTCGTTTTGCGTACCGATACGTCGGGCCAGCCAGGGTTGCGCGAACTGATTGCGCGTGTGCGTACCACCAATCTGTCGGCCTATGCGAACCAGGATTTTCCTTACGACCGCCTGGTGGAGTTGCTGCGGCCGGGGCGCTCGCGGTCCAATCTGCCGCTGTTTCAGGTCATGCTGGGATTCCAGAACAGCAGCCGGTTGTCATTCAGCCTTCCGGGGCTGTCGATCACGCCGCAGCCTGTGGCCGTTGACACTGCCAAATTCGATCTGTCCTTCATCCTGACGGAGCAACGCCATCACGATGGTCTGCCCGGTGGGATCTCGGGTGGCATTCAATACAGCACCGATCTGTTCGACAGGTCCACCGTGGAGTCCCTGGCGGTCCGGCTGGTAAGCTGGCTGGAACAGGCGTGCGACACCCCGGACGAGGCGATGGGCCGCATCGACATCCTGCATCCCCAGGAGCGCCGCCGTTTGTTGCAGGAGTGGAGCGGCTTCGAGCGCCCCTTGGTTACCAAAACCATTGCCTCGATGGTTGAGGGCCACGCCAGCCGGCGACCCCAGGCACCTGCGGTGATTCTGGATGGCACCACGATCCGCTATGGCGAGCTCGACACACGGGCCAACCGCCTGGCCCACCTGCTGCAGGCACGGGACGTGGCTGCTGGGTCCATCGTCGCGACGGTGCTGCCGCGCTCGCTCGATCTGGTCGTGGCGCACCTGGCCATCGTCAAGGCGGGGGCAGCTTACCTGCCCCTCGATCCGAACCATCTGGCAGGACGCAGTGCGCTGGTGTTTCAAGAGGCCGCTCCCACCGCCGTCCTTACGCACGAAGCGTTGCTGCCGACGCTGAGCGATGTGCCGAATTGCATGGCGCTTGACAGCGACCTGACGGTTGCGGCCCTGGCGATCCAGTCGGACAGCCGCCCAGGCGGTTGGGGCGCTGCGCGACACCATGATGGCCCTCACGCGCAGGAGGCGGCATACCTCATCTATACGTCGGGCTCCACCGGAACCCCGAAGGGGGTCGTGGTGCCGCACGCAGGCCTTCACTCCCTGGCCGCTTCCATGGCCGAGCAGATGGACATTGGGCAGGACGCCCGCGTACTGCAGTTTTCTTCCAGTGGTTTCGATGCGTCGGTGATGGACCTGTTGATGGCCTTTCACGTTGGCGCGGCGCTGGTGTTGCCCGGGCCTGCGCCATGGCTGGGACAGGATCTGGCGCAGGGGCTGGTTCGCCAGTCGATCAGCCATGCCCTGATTCCGCCTGCCGCGCTGGCTTCGGTGCCGCCCGGCGAATTTCCAGCGCTGCGCACGCTGGTGGTCGGTGGCGATGTGTGCCCGCCCGCGCTCGCAGCGCAGTGGGCGACAGGGCGCCGCATGATCAACGCCTACGGCCCGACGGAGATCACGATCTGCGCGAGCCTGAGCGAGCCCATGCAGGCCGGGACCGTGCCATCGATCGGGCAACCGATCTGCAACACGCATATGTACGTGCTGGACGGAGACCTTCAGCCGGCGCCTGCGGGCGTGGTCGGCGAGTTGTACATCGCGGGCATGGGCCTGGCGCGGGGCTACCTGGGCCGCCCGGTGCTGAGCGCAGAGCGCTTTGTGGCCAATCCGCATGGCGGTCCGGGCAGCCGCATGTACCGCACAGGCGATCTGGCGCGCTGGCGCACCGACGGCAGCCTGGACTTCCTGGGCCGGGCCGACCAGCAGGTGAAGATCCGGGGCTTGCGCATTGAGCCGGGAGAGATTGAATCGGTCTTGCTGCAGCACCCTCTGGTGGCGCAGGCGGCGGTGATAGCCCGCGAGGACGTGGCAGGGGAAAAGCGGCTGGTGGCGTACGTGGTGTCCACCGGTGAGGGCGAGCCTGCGTCAGGGGAACTGCGCAGCCATCTGGCGCTGTCGCTGCCCGAGTACATGGTGCCATCGGCGTTCGTTCAATTACCGGCATTGCCGCTGAGCCCGAGTGGAAAGCTGGACCGTAAGGCGCTGCCCGAGCCGCAGGCGCCGGGCGACCAGCCTTACGCCGCGCCGCGCACCGACACGGAAATCGCTTTGGCCGCGTTGTGGGCTGACATCCTGCATTTGCCACGAGTGGGCATTCACGACAACTTTTTCGAAATCGGTGGCCATTCGCTGATGGCAATCCAGTTGGGCATGCGGATCCGGGACCAGATCCACCCTGACTTTCCTCATGCGGAGGTTTACAACCGCCCGTCGATCGCACAATTGGCCCAGTGGATGGACCAGGCTGGCGACGATGGAGTCTCCCTGGATCTGGCGCGCGAGATCCATTTGCCAGAGCACATCCAGGGACAGCCCGAGGCGCCCAGTCTGACGCCGGCGCGTGTCTTTCTCACCGGGGCCAGCGGATTCGTCGGAAGCCATCTGCTGGCTGCGCTGTTGCGCGACACCTCGGCTTGCGTGGTCTGCCACGTGCGGGCTGCCGACGAGGCGCAGGGGCGGCAGCGCCTGCAACGCGCCATGGCAGAGCGGCAGCTTGGCGCGATATGGGACGATGCGCGAATCCAGGTGGTCACGGGCGATCTGGGTGCACCGCAGTTGGGGCTGGATGAAGCCGCCGTGCAACGGGTGCGCGACGGCTGCGATTCCATCTACCACTGCGCCGCGCAGGTGGATTTTCTGCATCCGTACGCCAGCCTGAAGGGCCCCAATGTGGACAGCGTGGTCACATTGCTCGAATGGACATCGCAAGGGCGGCCCAAGACCCTGCATTACGTCTCGACGCTGGCCGTGATTGGCCAGAACGAGGACGGTGGCGCGGTCACGGAGCGTTCGGCGCTGCCTTCCTGGAACGGCCTGGTGGACGGCTACAGCCAGAGCAAGTGGGTCGCCGACGCGTTGGCCCGGGAAGCGCAGGCGCGGGGAATGCCGGTGGCCATCTATCGGCTCGGTGCCGTGACCGGTGACCACGATCACGCGATTTGCAATGCCGCTGACCTGATCTGGCGGGTGGCACACCTGTATGCGGACCTGCAGTCCATCCCCGACATGGACTTGCCTCTGAACATGACCCCGGTGGACGATGTGGCGCGGGCCATCCTGGGCCTGGCTGCCCGGGCATCTTCGTGGGGGCAGGTGTACCACCTGGTGAGTCCGGCGCCGCTGCGGGTGCGGGACATTCCTCCGGTGTTCGAGCGTCTCGGGCTGCATCTGGAACCGGTGGCGCTGGAGTCCTGGCTGCGGCGTGCCCACGTGCGGCTGGCCGAGGGGCAGGACCGCGATTTGGCTGCCGTGCTGGCCATCCTGGACCGCTATGACGCATCGGCCACGCCACCGAAGGTGTGCGGCGCGGCAACCCACGCGCAACTTGAATCCATCGGTGCGGCAATCCGGCCGGTGGATCGTGATCTGCTGCACCGCTATTTCGTCGATCTGGGTATCGATGCAAGGCACACCGTGCCTTGGAAACCAGCATTTCTTGAACGAAGGAGGAAACCATGGTACGTTATCTCATTGCAGCAACCGCCCTGCCGGGACATGTGTTGCCCATGCTGGCCATCGCCCAGCATCTGGTGCGTCAGGGACACCAGGTGCGGGTGCACACTGCCAGCCACTTCAAGGAACAGGCCCTGGCCACGGGCGCGTCCTTCACCGCGTTCGATCCGTCGATTGACTTCGAGCACCAGGAGCTGGACCGGCGGTTTCCGCAACGTCTGCAACAGCCTTCCGCCCATGCGCAGCTGTGCTTTGGACTGAAGCACTTCTTTGCCGACGCGATGGCGCCGCAACTGGCGGGGTTGCGGCGCATCCTGGCGCATTTCGATGCCGATGCCATTTTGGTGGACACGATGTTTTGCGGCACGTTCCCGATGCTGCTGGGACCGCGGGAGGAGCGGCCCGCCATCGTCGCCATCGGCATTTCGGCGCTGGCGCTGTCCAGCCGGGACACTGCCTTTTTTGGCACGGCGCTGCCGCCTTCGTCCACGGCCGAAGGTCGCACTCGCAACCAAGCCATGAACCGCAATCTTCAGCAGGTGATGTTCGGCGATGTGCAACGCCATTTCAATGGTGAACTGGCGCGCTTGGGAGCGCCGGCACTGCCCCATTTTTTCATCGATGCGATGGTGACGCTGCCGGATCGGTACCTCCAACTGACGTCGGCATCTTTCGAGTATCCACGCAGCGACCTGCCTGGCTCCGTCCGGTTCGTGGGGCCGCTGCTGGCACCGTCACGTGCCGACTTCAACCCACCTGGCTGGTGGCCCGAACTGGATGACGGCCGGTCCGTCGTGTTGGTCACGCAGGGCACGCTGGCCAATCAGAACCCTGCGCAGTTGATCGGGCCCACCGTGCAGGCGCTGGCCAGGTTCGATGACATCCAGGTGATTGCGACCACGGGCGGACCAGTGCCCCCAGGCCTCAGCGCCGCGATGCTGCCCGCCAACGCCCGTGTGGTGCCATTTTTGCCATATGACCGGCTGTTGCCCAAGGTGCACGCCATGGTCACCAATGGTGGATATGGCTCGGTCAACCATGCGCTCAGTCTGGGCGTGCCGCTGGCCGTGGCGGGCGCGACCGAGGAGAAGCCGGAAATCGCCGCGCGAGTCGCCTGGTCGGGCGCCGGCATCAACCTGGCCACCGGGCAGCCCAGCGCGCGTCAAATCGGCGATGCGGTGCGCAAACTGCTGGACGACCCTTCCTACCGGCAGCGCGCCCAAGCGCTGCGACTGGATTTCGCACGCCACCACGCGCTGACCGAGATCGCATCGGCCCTGGTGACGTTGCATGAAAGAGCCCCCGCCATCGCGGAATTTGCATGATTTTCCAAGGAGACCTGACATGAGCAATCCATTCGACGACGAGAACGGCCGTTTCCTGGTGCTGACCAATCCCGAAGGCCAGCACTCACTGTGGCCCGCGTTTCTCGATGTGCCCGCTGGCTGGGAGGTGGCCTTGCCTGCATCCGACAGAGCAGCGTGCCGTTCGTACATCGAAACGCACTGGAGGGACATGCGGCCCCGTTCACTGGTCGTCGCAATGGGCGGTTGATCGCCGTGCCATCGGCCGCCGCGAAATTTCCTTCGGGATTCAACGCGTTTTTTCCGGGAACCCTTGTGCGGCCCATGCGACGGTCTGGACGCCCATTCCGTGGCGCGCAGCCTGCGCAGCCAGGAGGGCATGCACATCAAAGAGTTCGGTGCCCTCCCAGCGCTCTTGTGCATGCGTCACCACGCCTGCTTGCGCACGCTCTGCCATGTCAGGACACCACTGGCTCAACACCCGTGGGAATGCCCGGCAGTACCCCTTGGCGACGCCAGCGAGTTAGGCCAACTGCCCATACCCGACGCGCTTGCCAGCCGGTATCCGCCGCACGATGTCGACGATGCGTCCCTTCCAATCGTCGCTCAGAGGGGGAATCGGCGCAGGTCCTTGGCAGATGGCATCGCCCACCCGCAGCATGCCGCCTTGCAGCACCCGCGCCAGTGTGCCGCGACGTCCCTTCAACGCTTTGACGACGCCCGGCTGGCATTGCTCCAGGCGGGCGCAGGGCTCGCATTGGAAGGTGATCCAGAGCACCACCTCCGGGCCGATTCTCAACAGCGACCCGGAGGGCAGGCTTGCCGTGGGGCCATCAATGAGCAGGTTTTCGCGCAGCGTGGAAGGTGGCAGTTGGAGGTCGCGATACGCATCTATCCCCGCCAGCAAAACCTGGCGTGGCGAAAGCCGATTGGCATACCGGTCGCCAAGCAATCCCTGATCGGCCATGGCCATGGCCTCCGATACCAACTGGGAGCCTGGAGCGGCCTGACTGTGCAAGCACAGACCTTGCAGGGTGCCCACGGCCCGCCAGGGCATGGATGGGGGAAACTGCAAAGTGAGGGCATCCGCAGGGGCAGCGGCTGGCATCTGGGGAGGCGGCAAGGGGCGGAAACGGCGTGTGGGCAGTGCTTTGTTCCACAGCTTGACAGAAATCTTCATGCGACGGCGGATGCAGGCGCAATTCCTACAACCCGGCTGCGGCCTGCCGAGCAAACTGGCTCGCCCACCAGGCCGTGAAAGAAGCGCCATGCAATCCAGCCAACCTTTGTCGGCAGCTCGCAATGAGAGCTGCGGCGACCGCCTTGCTTCTGCCCACTCCGTGCGACTGCGCGTGAATGGCCAAGACCACCATGTCGAAGTTCCCAGTTGGGTCACGCTGCTTGACCTGCTGCGCGATCGGCTGGGGCTAACGGGAACCAAGAAAGGCTGCGATCATGGCCAGTGCGGCGCTTGTACCGTGCTGGCTGATGGGAAGCGCATCAACGCGTGCCTCACGCTCGCGGTCATGCAGGATGGGGTGGACATCATCACGGTGGAAGGGCTGCCCGCCCTGTCCGGAGAAGGGCTCACAGACACCGGACTGCATCCCTTGCAGCAGGCCTTCATCGACCATGACGCATTCCAGTGCGGCTATTGCACACCAGGGCAGCTGTGCTCCGCGGTGGGTCTGCTGAACGAAGGGGCAGTGCACACGGCTGAGGAGGTTCGGGAGCGCATGAGCGGTAACCTCTGCCGTTGCGGGGCCTATCCGCAGATCGTGCAGGCGGTCGCTCAGGTGGCTGGCATCCGCGTCGATGCCATGCGTTATTCATCGCCCGGCCCCTTCAAGGTGCAGGGGAGCCAGGCATGAGGGCATTCGGGTACGAAGCCGTCGCCACTGCGGATGCCGCCCTGTCTGCAATGCGCGGCCAAGCGCCAGACTCTGGCGAGACCGCACCGCAGGCCAAGTTTCTCGCGGGGGGAACCAACCTGATCGACCTGATGAAAGAAGACGTCGTGCGCCCACAGTGGCTGATCGATGTCAGCCGCCTGCCGCTGGCCTCCATCGAGGCCCTGCCCCATGGAGGCGTGCGCCTTGGAGCCATGGCACGGAATGCGGCCACTGCGCGCCATCCCTTGGTGCGCGAACGCTATCCGTTGCTGTCGGCGGCCATCCTGGCGGGCGCATCGCCGCAGATTCGCAACATGGCGACCAATGGGGGCAACCTGTTGCAGCGCACACGGTGCCACTACTTCTACGACACGGGAACACCCTGCAACAAACGTGAGCCGGGCACGGGTTGTCCAGCGCGTGAGGGGCTGGCCCGGCAGCTGGCCATCCTGGGGACCAGCGACCATTGCGTGGCCACGCATCCGTCGGACATGTGCGTGGCGCTTGCCGCGCTCGATGCGGTGGTGCATGTGCAATCGCCGAACGGGCAGCGAACCATCGCGTTCGCCGATTTCCATCGATTGCCAGGCAACGCGCCGCAGCGCGACAACACGCTGTCGGGCGATGAACTCATCGTGCACATCGAACTGCCGGCCAACGGGCTGCAGCAGCACAGCACCTATCTGAAGCTGCGTGACAGGGCCTCCTATGCCTTCGCCCTGGTGTCGGTGGCTGCGGCGTTCGAGCTGGACGCTGCCGGGCTGATGCGAAGCCCTCGCATTGCGTTGGGCGGCGTGGCCCACAAGCCCTGGCGCGACGCCGAAGCGGAACAGATTCTGGAGGGGCAGCCGCCGGAAGCTGCGGCCTTCCATGCGGCGGCGCAGTTGCTCTTGCGGGATGCCTGCGGCCACGGGGCCCCGGGTGGACCCGGTGACAACCGTTTCAAGATCGTTCTGGCCCGGCGTGCCATCGTGCGTGCGCTCGAGATGGCGCGCGATGGCGAACTGACCAACACAGGAGAGCTGGGTACCGGACCTGTACAGGAATTTCAACCATGAGCACCCACGATGATTTCCGGACAGACCCCGGCGCCGGGCAGGCCCTCCCCCAGCAGCCCATGGCGGAGCCTGGCACCGGGCTGGTGAAGACGGGTGCGCCCGTCTCCCGCATCGATGGCCGCCTCAAGGTCATGGGCCAGGCGCGCTACGCTGCGGAGCATGCCAACGATGACCTGATTTATGGAGTGGTTGTCAACAGCACCGTGGCAAAAGGGCGGATTCTGAATCTGCGGACGGATCGAGCGCGTGCAGTGCCGGGCGTGCTCGATGTCATCACACACATGAACCGCCCCGCGGTTCGGTCGCTCGATCTTTTCTACAAGGACATGACTTCCCCTGGGGGCTCGCCGTTCAAGCCCCTGCACGACGCGCGCATCCACTACAGCGGCCAGCCGGTCGCGCTGGTGGTTGCCACGTCGTTCGAGGCTGCGCGCTGTGCAGCTGCCTTGGTGGAGCTGGATTACGAGGTTGAAAAACACGAGACCCATCTGGTGCACAACTTGCGCCATGCGCGGGAACCGAGCCGGCTCAAGGCTGGCTACTCACCGCTACCCAAGCCCCGGGGGAATGCCCCCCGAGCGTTCGGCGCGGCGCCGGTCAGGATCGATGCCCAGTACTACAGCGGCGTGGAGCACCACAATCCGATGGAGATGCATGCCTCCACCGTACTGCGCAGTGCCGATGGCCATCTCACCATCTATGACAAGACCCAGAGCCCGCAGAACAGCCGGTGGGTGGTGTCGCGCGTGTTCGGTCTTTCGCAGGAAGAGGTGACCGTTCGCAATCCTTTCGTTGGCGGCGCATTCGGGTCGGGCCTGCGGCCGCAGTACCAGCTCATCCTGGCGGTGATGGCTGCATTGCACCTGCAGCGTTCGGTGCGGGTGGTGCTCACGCGCCAGCAGATGTTCACGTTCGGGCACCGGCCCGAGACATGGCAGCGCGTCAGGCTGGCCGCGGACCACGATGGTTCTCTGAAGGCTGTCATGCACGAAGCTGTGGCCGAGACTTCGCGCCTGGAAGACTACGTGGAAGTGGTGGTGAACTGGTCCGGCCAGCTCTACCAGTGCGACAACGTCAGCCTCGGCTACCGATTGGTCCCTCTCGACCAGTACAGCCCCCTCGATATGCGCGCACCGGGGGCCGCCCATGGCGTGCACGCGCTGGAAGTGGCCATGGACGAATTGGCCTATCAGCTGCGCATGGATCCGCTGATCTTGCGGCTCAAGAACTACGCCGATCGCGATGCCTCCAAGGGGTTGCCTTTTTCTACCAAGGAGCTGCGTGCGTGCTACCAGCAAGGTGCGGAGCGGTTCGGTTGGGCGCAGCGCCCGCTGGAGCCACGTTCCATGCAGCAGGGGCGAGAGCTGATTGGCTGGGGCATGGCCACGGGCACCTGGGATGCCATGCAGATGTTCGCGCGCGTTCGCGCGGTGATGCATGCCGACGGGCGATTGGTCGTGAGCAGTGCGGCCTCCGACATCGGTACCGGCACCTACACGGTGATGGCCATGATCGCCGCCGAAGCGATGGGATTGCCACTGGAACAGGTAACCTTCGCCCTGGGCGACTCGAACCTGCCGTTGGCCCCTGTGGAAGGCGGCTCGTCGCATGTAGCGACGGTCGGTGCCGCGGTGGAGGGCGCATGCGAGAAGCTGCAACGGTTGCTCTGGGCGCTGGCAAGGCGCAGTCGGAGCATGGGCTTCGGCAAGGTGCTGCTCCAGGAGGTGGAATTCAAGGAGGGTCGCATGCGTCGCCGGGACGCCCTACCGCAGGACTTGGGTGTCACGTTCGCCGACATCCTGGCGTCGCAAGGGCGCTCGATGATCGAGGTGCGGCACCTCATGCTTCCCAACGTGCTCCGGCAAAAGAAGTTCGTCAGGGCCACCCACTCCGCCGTGTTCTGCGAAGTGCGGGTAGACGAGGCTCTGGGAACGGTTCGTGTCACGCGGGTCGTCAGTGCCATCGCTGCGGGGCGCATTCTCAATGCCAAAACAGCCCACAGCCAGATCACCGGGGGCGTGGTCTGGGGTATCAGCCAGGCATTGCATGAAGAGACGCAGACCGACCATGCCCTGGGCCGGTTCATGAACCACAACTATGCGGAATACCACATTGCCACCAACGCCGACATTCCGCCGATCGACGTGATTTTTGTGCAGGAGGATGACCGGATCGTCAGCCGCCTGGGCTCCAAGGGGGTGGGCGAGATCGGCATCGTGGGTGTGGCGGCGGCCGTGTGCAATGCCATCTTCCATGCCACTGGCCGGCGCGTTCGCTCCACCCCCATGACGCCTGACAAGGTGATGCTCCCTGCACCACCGGCCGTGCCGTCTTCCGCGGAGGACGCTGTGTCCCTGTAGACGGCCAGGGCCGCCGCCGCATGCGACCGGGTCGTGGCGGGTCGTCAGTCCTGATTCATGGGCGTGGATGCCATGCTGCGTCCTTTTGGTGGCGGTCGGCCAGCAGCGCCCTCAGGCGCTCCAGCAATCTGCCCATGTCCACCGGCTTGGAGAAATGGTCGTCGAAACCTGCCTCCAGCGCGAGCAGCCGGTCGGCATCGCTTCCATAGCCTGTCAATGCAATCAAAGGAAGGTGCCGGGTGTCTGGCTGAGAGCGAACGCGGCGCGCCAGTTCGTACCCGCTGATCTCGGGCAGGCCGATGTCGAAGATGGCCGCGTCAAACCGTGCTTCGGCCAACTGGGCGAGGCCGCCGGCGGCACTGTAGGTGGCCCGTACCCGATGGCCTTCCATTACCAGCCACTCCGCCAAAAGGTCGGCGGCATCGGTATTGTCATCGACCAAAAGCAGTCGCAATGCAGGCAAGGCCTCCGATCCCGTATCTCCTCGCGGGTCATCGGTGGACCGTGGTCGGCCGAGCAAGGGCAACCGCAGCGTGAAAGTGCTTCCTTTGCCCGGTCCGTCGCTGTGCGCCTTGATGGTGCCGGAGTGCAGGCCCGTCAAGCTGCGGGCGATGGCCAGTCCCAGGCCGAGCCCCCCGGACGCGCGCTCCAAGGCCTGCTCGCCCTGCACGAACCGCTCGAATACGTGGTGGAGCAGGTGGGCAGGGATGCCCACGCCCTCATCGCTGACGCGGAGCACTGCCCAGCCTGCCTCGCTGGCGAGTTCCATCCGGATGGGTGTGTCCGGTGGGCTGAATTTCGCGGCGTTGTTGAGCAGGTTGCAGACGATCTGAACGAGCCGAAGCAATTCGCCCTGCACGAGGACAGGCGTCGTCGGCATGCTCAACTGGGGCGTTGAGCTGCGCGCCTGCAAGGCGGGCATCGTCAGCTCCAGCGCACGCTCCATCACCTCTCGGAGATCCACGGGTTCCAGCGACAGGGTGATCTTTCCCGACACGATTCTCGAGATGTCGAGCAGGTCGTCCACCAGGCGCGACAGGTGCTTGACCTGCCGGTCGATGATTTCACGTTCCCGGGAAAATGCGGTGGGATCGCGGCGGGCGATCAACTGCAGGGCCAGCACGATAGGCGCCAGAGGGTTGCGGAGTTCATGGCCCAGCATGGCCAGGAATTCATCTTTCGCGCGGTTGGCCGACTCGGCTTCGCGCTGCGCCTTCCGTGCCTCCGACAAGAGCAGCGCATTGTCCAGCGCCAAGGCTGCGCGTTGCGCAAGTTCGCCGATCAGTGCGCTGTCTTCCGCTTCAAAGATGCGGTTAGGACCGGCCTGGAGCACCGCCATGGTGCCGATGGTGCGTCCCCGCGCAATGAGTGGAACGACGCAGGCCGCGCCGGCTTCGAGTTCCGGCACAAGCGCTGAAATGTCTTTGATCTGGCCCTTGACTTCGCCGGTCTGGCCGGACGGATACAGGCGGGGCTTGCCGGTCTTGAGGGCGGTGATCAGCACCTGCGGCGTTTCCGTGGGATGGACCAGCACGTGGTCCTGTTCGGCAAGCCTGCCGCTGTGCTCCGCCCATTTGGAGTGGCTCAGTCTTGGAAGCAAGGCTCCTTGCTCATCCAGCAGATCGATCCGGCAGGCATCGCCGATGGCAGGCACCACCAGGCGGGCAATCGCTTCAAGCGTATCCGACTCCTCCAGTGATCCGGAAAGTACGGCACTGGCATTGACCAGCAACCCCAGCCGCTGTTCGGCCGCCTGGGCTGCGGACCGTGCATGGCTTTCAAGCTGCAGCAACTCTTCCCGCTCTGCCTCACTGCCGGCGCGCTGCACGGCGGCCGATTCGAGCGCCCGTGCCACGGCGTCGATTTCCGTGATGCGCGACATGCCGGATGGCCGCAATTCGCCCCGGCCCAGGGCATCGGCGTCGTCTCGCAGGCTGCGCATGGGCATCGTGATGGACTTCGACATCCACCAGGCACCCGTCCCCCCGAGAACCAGTGATGCCAGAAGACCCAGCACGTAGGCCCCGGCGGTGCGCCACCAGGAGCTTTCTGCCTTCGACAGCGATGTGCCCAGGACGAGCGTCCAGCCCCCTTCGCCGAGCCGCGCGAGCACAGTCTTCGCAAGCACACCATCGACATTGGTGCTGGTGCCCAGGAGTTCTTGCTTGTCGGAGCCCAGTGCCTGGAAAAGGGGCTTGAGCGATTCACTGGGGCCGGAGCCCCGCCATTTTTCGTCGTCCACCGTGCGGGCGATGCGAGCCAGATTGGCATCGAAGACGGACACGTACCACCCTTCTGGAACGCGCTGCGCACGCAGCACGGCGGCAATGGCCTCCGGTCGAATGATGGCTGTCAACACATATTTCACCACGCCATCCCGTACCACCGGAACGCGGACCGGAAAGGCCAGATTGCCCCCGGCACCACGCGCCATGGACCCGGCGACGGGTCGTCGGGTCTGGACGGTTGCGTCAAAGCTGGATCGCTCCACCACGTTTGCGCTGTTGGGGCGGTCGGTTTCAGTGGAAAACACCACGCGCCCGGAAGGGTCCGCCAGTAGCAAGCCGCGCCACTCCGGATGGGAGGCGCGCACCGCCCGGCTGAGTGCGAGGGCCTGCGCTCTGCCCTCGCCGTCCGCCGTGCCCAACGGATCTGCCAGAGCCAGCGTTTGCAAGGCGGACATCGTCAGTCGCAGCTCTCCCTCCACTGCCGTGGACAGCGCGCGTGCGACACCCAGGCTCGACGCCTCGTTTTGCGCACGCTGGCTTTCGAAAAGGGCGGACAGGGAGATGCCGCACACGATCGCCAGCGGCAGGATCGCCGCCACAGCCACCAGCAGCAGTTGGGTTTTCAAGGGAACGGTGCGCACGGGTTTCGAAAGGCGTTGTGTCCACTAAGACGGGCGGGTGTGGCGCAATGGGCAGGCGCAAGCATGACCGTTTTGCGGCGTGGCCTGGGTGCAGGGCAGGGGTGGAAGGCGACAGCATGTTATCTCCGCCCGGGCAGATTCCTTTCCTCCTCTGTTCCGCAAATTTTCTGGCCCCCTGGCCTCTGACCGAAGATTTGTTGCAAAATGTTCGATTGATCCGCTTGGCGGAATGCAGGAGGGGAGAAATGGCAAAAAGACGTCAAAAACAAAGTGCCGCAGACGATTTCCTGGATTGGGTGGCACGGCTTCCATGGTGGATCGGACTTGGCCTGGCGGCCATGATTTATTGGGCGCTGCACATGTTGGCATCCCAGCCCATGCCAGCGATGAGAACGCCGCACGAGATGGGACAGGTGATCACCGGCGCGCTCTGGCGCAGTCTGGCTTATGCCGGGCAATTCGTGCTGCCGCTTCTGTGCCTGACGGGAGCGGTGCTTTCCGCCGTGAGGCGTCGGGAGCGGCGCCATCTGCTGGACGACTGCGGGACCGCCAGCTCCAGCGCACAGGCCTTGCAAGGCATGTCCTGGCAGGCTTTCGAAAAGCTCGTGGGTGAGGGGTTCCGGCGGCGCGGCTATGCAGTGCAGGAGCGGGTGCAAGAGGGCTCGGATGGCGGGGTGGATCTGGTCCTCACCAAAGCGGGGGAAATGTCCCTCGTCCAGTGCAAGCATTGGAAAGCCTTCCAGGTCGGCGTCCAGGTAGTCCGCGAGTTGTATGGCGTGATGGCCGCCCACGGGGCGTCCGCCGGCTTCGTGGTGACCTCAGGGCGCTTCACGCAAGACGCCACGGCGTTCGCCAGCGGGCGCAACATCCGCCTGATCGATGGTGCAGCACTGCTGCAACTCATTCGCGAAACCACTGCGGATCGCACCCAGGCCCCGCAAACCGCATCCAAGGTGTCGGTCCCTTTCTCACCTCAGGAGACTCCGGCAGTGCGGTCCGAAGTGTCCTGCCCTCAATGCGGCAGCCGGATGGTGCGGCGCACCGCCAAGCGGGGCATACTGGCGGGTCAATCGTTCTGGGGATGCTCTGACTACCCCTCCTGCCGGGAAACGCGCAACGGCTGAAAGGGCTTTGCACGGTGCGCAGACCTTGCAGGGTTTGGGCGCCCAGCGACAGCGTGACCGGCAGGCCCCGTTCAGCCAACCCACTCCGGTCTGTGAGCCCGACTCAAGACAGCGGTTTGGCCCGGGTGCCCCGGGGAACAAACCGCTGCACGAAATCCGGTTGAAAACAGCGTTGGGTCCCATCGGCAAAATCCACCGTGACAGAAATCGCATCAATGGCTGCCACGGTGCCTTTGCCATACCGTTTGACGCGAACGGTTGCCCCCAGTTCGAGCACCTGGGCATCATGACGGGCTTGGGCTGCCGATGCGATGACCGGTTCTCCCATTTCGCCCAGGTCGCTTGCCCCCAGTTTCCGTACCGTGTCGGCAGCCCGCTCGACCAACGTCTGTCGGGCCAGCTCGGCCATGCGAATGCAGTTGTCGCAGGTGCCACAACGCTGCGGTTCGTTCGATGGATCGAAATACTCGAGCAGCACCTGCCAACGGCAGCGACCCGTCTGCGCATAGAACACCATGCGCTCCAGCGCCTGTTGGTCTTGCTCCCGCTTGTCGGCATAGGCCTGCAGAAGCGCACGCACCGACGCGGGCTCCAGTTCCGTCTTGCGCAGGGTGAGTGCGCCGCTGCGTGCTTTCGAGACCATCTTGTGCCGCTGCAGCAGGCCCAGCCCCACCTGGAGCTTGCTGCGGGGCCGGTCCAGGCGCGCCTGCAGGCTGTCGAGCGTCCAGAAGCCCGGGTCTTGCGGCGCGGGATCGCGCAATGCCTGGTACAGCGCGTCGATGTCGTCCGCGCTGGGGTAGCGGCCTGCCAGAAAGAACTGCTGAACCGCTTTGTCCTTGCGGAGAAACAGCAGCGTGCAGTCTGCTGGATCGCCATCGCGCCCCGCACGCCCTGATTCCTGGTAGTACGCATCGAGGCCGCCTGGCATCTGGTAGTGCACGACAAAGCGCACATCCTGCTTGTCGATGCCCAGTCCGAACGCATTGGTGGCGACCATCACGCGGGCCTTTCCGTGCATGAATGCATCCTGGGCTTCACTGCGCTCTGCGGCTGGCATGCGCCCGTGGTAGAGGCCGGCCGCCACATCCGCAGCGCGCAGTGCTGCATGAACCTCCTGCGCTGCTTTCACCGTGGCGGCATAGACCAGCCCGGAACCCTCGGCCGCTTTCACGATATCGATGAGGCGGGCCCGTTTGTCGGCTTCGTTGGCCAGCGCCTCGGCGCGGTAGCGGAGGTTCGGCCGGTAGGTCCCCGTGTCGACGACGCCCGCTGCAGGAATGCCCAGTTGCTTGCGAATGTCCGCCGCCACCGGCCCGGCCGCCGTAGCGGTCAGCGCCAGCACGGTCGGGCGGCCCAGCCGTGCCACCGCACCGGCGATTTCGAGAAAGGCCGGCCGAAAATCATGGCCCCATTGGGAGATGCAGTGGGCTTCGTCCACCGCGAGCAGGCCGATCGGTCCGCTGGAGGCGACCAGGGCCAGAAATTCTGCATCGGCGAGCCGCTCCGGGGTGGTCAGCACGATGCGTGCGCTACCGTCGGCAATGGCTTGCTCTGCCTCGCGCGTTTCCTGCGGTGTGAGTCCGCTGTGCAACTGCACGGCAGGAACACCCCGCTCGCGCAGCGAGTCGCACTGGTCGCGCATGAGCGCGATGAGCGGTGACACCACCACCGTCCTGCCTTCAATCATCAGGGCAGGCAATTGGTAGCAAAGCGACTTGCCCGCCCCGGTCGGCATCACCGCCAACGTGTTTTCGGACTGCAGCACGCGGTCGATCACCTCGCGCTGGCCCGCCCGCAATGCGCGCAAACCGAACGTCTTCTTCAGCACCGACTGGATTCGGGCCGCTGACGGCGTGCGGAGTGCTCGCGGCTGGCGGGCACGTTTGGGAGAGGCGGGTGTGGGCTGGGGCGGGATGACAGGCATAGGCTGCCATGCTGGCGGGGGCCGCATCTCCCCCGCGTCAGACGTTGCTCACGCCGAATGTCATCCGCTGTCTCTGCCCTCCACCCCTCTGCCCGGTGCGTCAGAAGCGTGCCTGCACGCCCAGCGTCACCGCGCGCGCCGTGCCCGGTGCAACCCAGAGGCGGCTGTACGAACTGGTGTAGTACGTGGTGTCGAAAACATTGTCCACGTCCAGGGTCAGCCGCACGGCCGGGGTGATGCGCCAGTAGGCGACCAGTTTGGCTGTGCGGTAGCTGGGCAGATCGAAGGCCGCCGATCCCGCATTGGCCTCGGCCTGGGTACGGGCCTGGCCCAGGCGGCGGCCGACGTGCGTGACGCCGCCCCCGATGCCATAGCGTTGCCCATTGTCGAAGGCGTTCTCGTACACCGCCAGCACGCTGCCATTGACCTTGGGCACGTTGAGCAGCCGGCCCCCGACCTCCAGGGTGTTGTCACGGGTGATTTCCACGTCGTTCAGAACCAGGCTGGCATTGACCCGCCAGCGGGCCGTCACCTGGCCTGCGAAATCCAGCTCCAGGCCCCGGCTGCGCACTTCGCCTGCGGCCACGGAATAGCTCGAATTGAGCGGGTCGGAGGTCAGTACATTGCGTTTGCGGATGTCGAACAGGGCGGCCGTGGCACCCATGCGCTGGTCGGCGCTCTCCCACTTTGCGCCGACTTCCAGGGAACGCCCGGTTTCCGGATCGAAGGGCTGCGAAGCACTGTCGGACCCCACGTTCGGGCGGAACGAGCGCCCCGCGTTCGCGTACACCGTCCATTGCGAGGACGGCAGCCAGCTCAGGCCAACGCGCGGCGAGGTGGATGAAGGCTCCTGGCGGACCGTGGTGCCATTGCGCCGGTTTTCCAGCGACTGCCGGTACTGGTCCACGCGTACCCCGCCCACCAGGCGCCACGTCGGCGACAGCTTGATGGCATCCTGAAAATAAAGCGCGGTGTTGCGCTGGCGCTCCAGGGTGTCCGTGTTGGGCAATGGCGTGGGCTGGGACTGTCCGTAGACAGGGGCCTGGATGTCGATCGCATAGGGCGAGGCCGCCGTGGGGTTGGCGCGCAGCATCAGCGTGTCCAGGTGGAACTTGAAGCTTTCCACGCCGAACAGCAGCTCGTGTTCCATGCCGCCGGCCTTGACGTTCCCCTGCAGTTCGGCCTGCAATGCGATGTCGTCCGAGGCGAAGTCCCGAAAGCGGCGCTGGCGGGTGAGCAAGCCGCTGGACTGCAGTGCGCTGGCTTCGGTGGAGAAGCCCTGGATGGAGGTCTCGCGGTACGACAAGCCCAAGCGGCTGCGCCATTGCGGGCTCCATTCGTGCGACAGGATGAACTGATGGGTCTGGTTCTCCACCGTCACATCGCCATCGCCCGGCTCGCCCAGGAATCGGCTGCGCGGGATGGTGCCCAACCGATTGCCCACGGCCACGACGCCTCGGTCCAAAGGCGTGGCATGGCGCAGAAACTCCCCGGCGTATTCCAGCGACGTGTCGCGGCTCAGCTTCCAGGTGAATGCCGGGGCGACCACGCGCCGTTCGGAACTCACATGGTCGCGGAAGCTGTCGCGGTCCTCCGCTGCCACGTTGAGGCGATAGGCGAAGTTCTCGCCGATGGGCCCGGTGCTGTCGAATGCGCCCCGCTTGAGGCCCTGGCTGCCCACGGAGCCCTCGACGGCGTTGGCTGCCTTCCACAAGGGCCGCTTGCTGACGATGTTCAGGGTGCCGCCGGGTTCGCTGCTGCCATAAAGCGCTGCTGCGGGGCCTTTGAGAAATTCGATGCGCTCCACGCCGGCCAGATCGCGCGGCGCGTTGAAGCCCCGGTTGGAAGAAAAGCCGTTCATCAACGTGGCCATGCCGGTGTTTTCATTGCCAGGCAGGCCACGGATGGCCACGTTGTCCCACAGCCCGCCGAAATTGTTCTGGCGGGACACACCCCCCACGTAATCGAGCACGTCATCGAGCCGCGTGGCGCCCAGGTCATCGATGGCCTGGCGGGTGACGATCCGCACCGATTGCGGCAGCTCCCGCAATGGCAGGTCGGTCTTGGCGCCCGCGGCTTCTTCGGCATGGTAGGCCCCGGACTCGGTGCGTCCGACGATCTCGACAGTGGACAGTTGGGGCGCACTGTCTGCGGTCTGCGCCATGGCAGAGCCGCACGACAGGGCCGCCATGGCGAGCGTCAGGGGAAAGGGGGCGCGAGCGCCCCGGCAGGCAATAAGGAACATGAACGTACTGAAGAAAAATCGCCGGCCGCGATTCAGGGCGGCCGGATGGCATGCACGGACCCGCCCGCGGCGGCAAAGCCGCCACGGCGAGAGAGAGAAGATCCAACTGGGATGCGGCCGCCTTGCGGTGCGGCATGCATCAGGCGATGGGAAGAGGGGGATCGCGCGATGCAAAAGGCCAGCGGCCAGGTGCTGGCACGAAGGCAAATGCCGCTGTGGGCTGTGGGCTGTGGGCTGTGGGCATTTGGGGCCGGCGCCTGCCTGCGGAACCGGCAGTCCGATGCCGCCTGACAATGCGGCGGGCTGCGCGAATGCCAGGCAACCGGCACAGGGGCCGTGCTCCAACGCGTGTGCCGGCTTCGCCGGCTGGGGCACATCGTTTTGCTCCGCGCTGGCGGTCTTCGGGCCCGTGCCCATGGCGGCTTGCAGATGCTCCGCCTCGTGCAAGGGCAGCCCGATGCACGTGTGCAGGAACACGGCAAGCAGGAGCAGGCGAAGGAGGGCGCGGCGGTGGTTCATGGCGAGGGCGCCGAATCATAGCGGCGTCTTTGCCGCTTTCGCGCCGAGGCAAAAGGGGTCAGGCGCTTTCGGTCGCCACCACCACCTGGTTGCGCCCTTGCTGCTTGGCCTGGTAGAGCGCCTGGTCGGCACGCTGGACGATGTCGGTCTCGTTGGTGTCCTTCAGGCTGCAAAAACTCATGCCCAGGCTCACGGTCAACTGGCCAACGGCCGCGAACTGGCTCTGGCTCACCGCGAAGCGGATCTTTTCAGCCACCACACGGCCCTCCTGCCGGTCCTGCGGCTCCGGCAGCAGCACCACGAATTCCTCGCCGCCGTAGCGCGCCACGAAATCGGTGATTCGCACACTGCCCGAGATCACCTGGGCCAATTGCTGGAGCACCGCGTCGCCGGCCTGGTGGCCATGGTGGTCGTTGACATGCTTGAAATGGTCGGCGTCGATGACCAGCAGTGCGAAGGTCCGGCCCGTGCGCTGAAAGAGCTGCACGTACTCGCGCAGCTTTTCATCGAACCTGCGGCGGTTGTAGAGCCCGGTGAGCGCGTCGTGAATGGCCAGGTTCTCCAGTTCCTGGTTGGCGCGGTGCAACGCCAGCGTGCGTTCCGCCACCTGGGCTTCCAGGGACGTGTTCAACTGGGACAGTTCGCGCTCCCGCTCGAGCAGGGACGCCGTCATCGACTGGAAGGAGTGGTTGAGTTGCGTGATCTCCGATGCGTGTTCGTCGCCCGGATAGATCGGCGTTCCAGCGCGGTTTTCGATCATGCGGGCGGCGCGGGCCAGCTGTTCGATGGGCCGGCTGATGCGCGCTGCCAGCCGGTAGGCCACCAGGGCGCAGGCCAGGGCCGTGAGCAGGCCGAGCAGAATCAGTTGCTGGCGCAGCGCTTTCACCGGGGCCAGTGCCTTGTCCAGCGGCTGGCGCAGAACGATGCGCCAGCCCAGATCGGTGTGCGCCACGGTCGGTAGCTCCACCATGCTGGTGAGGTACTCTGCGCCATCGCTCCATTGCAGGCGTTCCGACTGCGCCTGCGGAGAAGCGCCGGCAGGCAGATTCAACAGTCCGACATGCTGGAACGGGTAAAGAATGTGCCCGGCCCTGTCCGCGATCAGCACCTCCGCACCGTGCTGGCCGACCCGGTTCACCACGATGGACTCTACCGTCTCGGTCACCCAGGACCAGTGGGCGTGGGCACCCAGCACCCCCCGCAACTGGCCCTGCTCGTCCAGGATGGGGGCCGCGAAGTCGATGAAGCGCAGCGGCTGGTCCGGGTTGCGGTTGGGCAACTGCTTGGCGAGCAGCACGGCCTCGTGCACGTCGCCCACGAACAGCCCGGAGCGGGCGGACTGGAACCAAGGCCGGTGCTCGACCTGGGCACCGACCAGCACGCCATCAGTGGCTTGCGTGACCCGTCCGCTCGCGTCGGTGACGCCGATCCAGGCGTATTCGTTGTGGGTGGTCTTGCGCAGGTCCAGCGCCTGCCGCATCTCCTGAGCGGAAAGGTCGCCGCGGGTGAAGAGCGCCAACTGGCGCAGTAGGTCGATTTCCTGGGCCCGCTCGCGCAGGTTGGTCGCCAGCAGGTCGGCGGCCGATCGGGCACTGGTGTGCAGCAGTTCACCGCCGAACCGGGCCAGTTCCCCCGTGGCGATGTGGCCCACGTAGACCCCCACGCCCAGCAGGCTGGCAAGCGACAGCCCGCCGAACAGCAGGGTGAGCTGTCCCCTGAAGCTCTGGCGCGAGCCCTTGGCCTTGTCGGTGGTTTGCATAGCCTTTCGATTTTCTCCGGATCAGAAGGGGCTCTCTACAATGCCGGCCCTTTGGTCCTGGAAACCCCGCCCATGCATATCGTCGTCAACGAAGAACTCAAGGCCTATATCGACCCGCTGAGCCCCGAGGAACACGCGGCCCTGGAGCGCAGCCTGCTGGCGGAAGGGTGCCGCGATGCGCTGGTGCTGTGGGGCGATGTGCTGGTGGATGGCCATAACCGGTACGGTATCTGCCAAAAGCATGGGTTGCCGTTCCAGACGGTTCAAAATCAGAATTTCCGCTCCATGGAAGACGTGCACCTGTGGATGATCGACCAGCACCTGGGTCGGCGTAGCGTATCGGACTTCCAGCGCGGCGTGCTGGCCCTGCGCAAGCGGGAGATTCTGGCCGATCGCAACGTGCGTGCCGCCAATGGCGAAGCCCTTCGGGGGGCTTCCCCCGGCGAACCCGGGGAGGATGCAGACGCCCCCGGTGCCGCCGCCCCTGCCCCGACTGCAGCCGATGCGCTGGCGCAGGAGGCATCGCCAGAGCCCCAGCCGCTGTCCAGTCGGGAGGCCATTGCCAAGGCCGCACGGCTGAGCAGCAGCCAGGTGGTGATGATCGAAAAAATACGCAAGCAGGCCGCGCCCGAGGTGGTGGCAGCGGTCAAGGCGGGCGCCCTCTCACTGAACGCAGCGGCGGCCGTGGCCACGTTGCCGCAGGACGAACAGCGTGCGGCAGCCATGGCGGGAGGCGACGAACTCAAGCAGGCGGCCAAGCGGGTGCGCGAGGCCAGGCGCAAGCCCCGGGACGAGGCCGATGTCCCATCGCCCGAGACCCTGCAGTCGTTGCGTGAACGCGTGGCCGAACTCACGGCCGAGAACGAGGAACTGCGCCGCCAGCTGGCGGCCTGGCAGGCACAGCCGGGCGCCTAGCGTCAGGGCGGGGGGCGCACGGGCGGTTTTAGACGCCGCGCCCCATTTTTTCGAAGGTATCCGCACCTTGTGTGCGGGTGTTACTGCCATGCCATTGGGCTCTATGATTTGGGCCCACTCCGATCCGCGCCATGACATCTAACGCCCCTTCCTCCCAGATCCAGCGAGGCATGCCGATCCGGCTGTTCGCTGGCTTCATGTTGGCCGCGTTGGCCACGACCATCATCGCCCTGTTCACCTACCAGTCGCAGCAGGAGCGGGCCGAAGCGGTGACTCGCATCAATGCGGCCGTGGAATCGCTCACGCAGATGCAGACCGTCCTGTCCATCACGAAAGATGCGGAAACCGGTCAGCGCGGCTATCTGCTCACGGGCGAAACCCGCTACCTGCAGCCCTACACGGCAGCGCAGGCCGCGCTCAAGCCCGAGATGGGACGGCTGCGCACCCTGGTGCAGGCATCGCCCGAGCAGGTGCAGCGCTTCGAGCATCTGCAGGCCCTGGTGGCGCAGAAGATGACGGAACTCGACGAAACCGTGAACATGCGGCGCGCAGGCAATGCGGAGGGTGCGGCAGACGTGGTGCGTACGGACAAGGGCCGTGCAACCATGGACGCGATCCGCAACATCCTTCGGGAAATGCTGAACGCTGAGCGCCAGGAACTGGATACCCGGCGCGGCGAATGGGATGCCGCGGCCACCTTCGGCGCGTATTTCACCTGGGTCAGTTCGTTCGTGCTGCTGCTGCTGATCCTGATGTCCGCTGTCCTCGCCCGAAGCGATCACCGCGCCAAGGCCCAGGAGGACTGGATCAAGGGCGGCCTGGTGGGGCTGGGCAACCGGCTGCAGGGCGATCACCGCCTGAGCGATCTGGGCCCGATCGTGATGGACTACCTGGCAGACTGGCTGGGCGCGCGGGTGGGCGCGGCGTATGTGGCCGAAGGCGGCGGCGTGTTTCAGCGGTTCGGCAGCTATGCACTGGCCGATCCCCAGGCCGGTGCCCGTGTCTTGAGCGGCCAGGGCCTATTGGGGCAGGCCGCCGATTCCCGCCAGCTGATGCATGTGACGGACGTGCCGACGAACTACCTGCCGATCTCCTCTGGGGTGGGGCACGCCACGCCGGCCGAGATCGTGCTGGTGCCGGCCGTGCACAACGGTGTCGTGCATGCGGTGATCGAATTCGGGTTCTTCCGCACGCTGCGCGATGCCGATCTGCAGCTGCTCACCCGCGCGTCGGAATTGCTCGCCACCTCCATCCGCTCGGCCATCGACCGGACCCGGCTCGAAGCCCTGCTGGAAGAAACCCAGCGCCAGGCCGAAGAACTGCAGGCACAGCAGGAGGAATTGCGCGTGAGCAACGAAGAGCTCGAGCAGCAGAGCCGGGTGCTGCAGGAGTCCCAAGCCCAGATGGAAGCGCAGCAGACCGAGCTGGAGCAGAGCAACGCCCAGCTGGAAGAGCAGACGCAGCAACTGGAGTACCAGAAGCAGCAGTTGCTGCGCGCGCAGGATGCCCTGTCGCAAAAGGCCAACGACCTGGAGCAGGCCAGTCAGTACAAGAGCGAGTTCCTGGCCAACATGAGCCATGAGTTGCGCACGCCGCTGAACTCCAGCCTCATCCTGGCCAAGCTGCTGGCCGACAACAAGTCCGGCAACCTGACGGGCGAGCAGGTCAAGTATGCCCAGACCATCCATGGTGCGGGCAACGACCTGCTGTCCCTCATCAACGACATCCTCGACCTGTCCAAGATCGAAGCGGGGCAGGCCACCATCTCCATCGAGCCGATGGACGTGGCCCGTGCGGTGAACGCGTTGGTGGACCCGCTGCGGCCCATCGCGCACGACAAGGGGCTGGCCCTGCATTGCACGGTGGAGCCTGGCGCCCCGGCCACCTTGCAGACCGACGTGCAGCGCTTCGGCCAGGTGCTGAAGAACCTGCTGTCCAACGCCCTGAAGTTCACCGAGCAGGGCGAGGTTTCGCTGCGCGTCTTCGGCAACGCCGACGGCACGGTGTCGTTCGCGGTCAGCGACACGGGCATCGGCATTCCCGAGCACCAGCAGGAACTGATCTTCGAGGCGTTCCGGCAGGCTGATGGCAGCACGCACCGCCGGTATGGCGGCACAGGCCTCGGACTGTCCATTTCCCGTGACCTGGCGCAATTGCTCGGCGGCAGCATCGCCGTGCGAAGCACGCCGGGACAAGGCAGCGTGTTCACCCTGGTGCTGCCCCTCGTGGCGCCGCTGAATGCACCGCAGGACGCGGCGCGGCCCACCGCGCAGGCGTCTCCGGCCTCCACGGTTCCCGCGCCGGCCAGCCGCCCGTCCGTGCCGCAGGCGGACGGCTTGCCTGTCGTGCTGCCACCGCCCGCCCCGGTGCGGCGCCCGGCAAATGCCGTAGCGGACGACCGGGACCAACTGGCGCCGGGCCGCCGCACCATCTTGGTGGTCGAGGACGACGTGCGTTTCGCGCGCATCCTGCTGGACCTGTCGCGGGAGATGGGTTTTCAGTCCGTGATCACCCACACCGGCGGCGAAGGCCTGGCCGCAGCGCTTGAATACATGCCCAGCGCGGTCGTGCTGGACATGAACCTGCCGGACATTTCCGGCCTGGCGGTACTCGACCAGCTCAAGCGCAATCCGGTGACGCGGCACATTCCGGTGCATGTCGTCTCCGTGGCCGACTACGCCCAGGAGGCCATGGGCCGGGGGGCCATCGGCTACGCTCTCAAGCCCGTCAAGCGCGAAGAACTCGTGCAGGCCCTGGAGCGCATGGAGGCCAAGTTCACCCAGGCCATGCGCCGCGTGCTGGTGGTGGAGGACGACGAGCGCCAGCGCGAAAGCATGCACCACCTGCTGGCCAATGGCGATGTGGAGATCGTCGGTGCCGAGACGGCGCAGCGCGCGCTCGAACTGTTGCGCACGAGCACGTTCGACTGCATGGTGATGGACCTGAACCTGCCCGATCTGAGCGGTTACGAGCTGCTGGAGAAGATGGCCGGCCAGGAAGAGGTGGCGTTCCCGCCCGTCATCGTCTACACCGGCCGCTCGCTGTCGCGCGACGAAGAGCAGCGCCTGCGGCGCTACTCCAAGTCCATCATCATCAAGGACGCGCGCTCGCCCGAGCGGCTGCTGGACGAGGTCACGCTGTTCCTTCACCAGGTGGAGTCCAAACTGCCCGCGGACCGCCAGCAGATGCTGCAGATGGCCCGGGACCGGGAGTCCACCTTCGAGGGGCGCAACATCCTGGTGGTCGAAGATGACGTGCGCAACATCTTCGCGCTGTCCAGCGTGCTCGAGCCCACCGGTGCCAAGGTGCAGATCGCGCGCAACGGCCGCGAGGCGCTGGAAGCCCTGCAGCGCGCGCAGTCCGGCGATGCGGCCACGGTCGATCTCGTCCTGATGGACATCATGATGCCGGAGATGGACGGCTTCACCGCCATGAGCGAGATCCGCAAACGCCCCGAATGGCGTCGCCTGCCCATCATCGCGCTGACCGCCAAAGCCATGAAGGACGACCAGGAAAAGTGCCTGGCCGCCGGTGCCAACGACTACATCGCCAAGCCGCTGGATGTCGAGAAACTGCTGTCGCTCGTGCGCGTGTGGATGCCCAAATGAGCGAAGACCCGGCGGCGCAGCAGCAGCGAAAGAAGACGTTCGACATCGAGCAGCACCTGCTGGTCGAGGCCATCTACCAGCGCTACCACTACGACTTTCGCGGGTATGCGCAGGCCTCGCTCAAGCGCCGCCTGCAGACCGCGCTCACGCGTTTCCATTGCCGGTCGGTGTCCCAGTTGCAGCACCTGGTGCTGCACGACCCGGAAGTGTTTCCCGCCATGCTGGAATACCTCACGGTGCAGGTGAGCGAGATGTTCCGCGACCCGACGTACTTTCGGGCGTTGCGCGAAACCGTGGTGCCGGTGCTGCGCACCTATCCGTCGCTCAAGATCTGGGTGGCGGGCTGCAGCACGGGCGAGGAGGTGTATTCGCTGGCCATATTGCTGCGGGAGGAGGGACTGCTGGAGCGCACCCTGATCTACGCCACCGACATCAACGCCAACGCCCTGCAGAAGGCCGAGGCGGGCATCTACGCCATCGAGCGCGTGCCGGCCTTCACGGAAAACCATGCCCGCTCGGGCGGGCGAACCTCGCTGTCGGAGCACTACACCGCCGCCTACGGGCGCGTGGTGCTCGACAAGAGCCTGCGCAAGCACATCGTGTTCTCGGACCACAGCCTCGCCACCGACAGCGTGTTCGCCGAAGTGCAGCTGGTGTCCTGCCGCAACGTGCTGATCTATTTCGACCGCGAGCTGCAGGACCGCGCACTGGGCCTGTTCCGCGATGCGCTGTGCCGCAAGGGCTTTCTTGGGCTGGGGTCGAAGGAGTCGCTGCGCTTTTCGTCGCATGCGGGCGAGTTCGAAGAGCTCGTGCCGCAGGACCGCCTGTACCAGAAGAAAGGCGGGGCATGAGCGACCGCATCCGCCCGCAGGCGGTGGTGATCGGCGGCTCCGCAGGGAGCATCGAAGCGCTCTCGGTCCTGCTGCCGGCGCTGCCATCCGGCCTGCGGGCCGCGGTCTTCGTGGTGCTGCACCTGCCGCGCGAGCGGCCCAGCCTGCTGTGCGAAATCTTCCAGCCGAGCTGTGCCGTGCCTTTGCGCGAAGCCCAGGACAAGGAGCCGGTGGAGCCCGGGACCGTTTACTTCGCGCCGCCGGACTACCATCTGCTGATCGATGCCGGGCCTTCGCTGGCCCTGTCCGTGGACGATCCGGTGCATTTTTCGCGCCCGTCCATCGATGTGCTGTTCGAATCCGCGGCGGACGCGTATGGTGAGCGCTTGCTTGGCATCCTGCTGTCGGGCGCCAACAGCGACGGAGCGCAAGGGTTGGCAGCCGTGCAGGCCGCGGGGGGCACCACGGTCGTGCAGGACCCGGACAGCGCCCCCATGCCCTTCATGCCCGAAGCCGCGATGAGCGCCTGCACCCCCGGCCATGTCCTTTCCCCGCAGCGCATCGCTTCGCTGCTCGAGACCCTGTTCCATCGGAGAGCTTCTTGATACCCGCCCCCATCCCGCCGTCCCCCATGCGCACTGCCCCGGTGAAGTGCCTGATCGTCGACGACGTGGAGGAAAACCTGATCGCCCTGGAGGCCTTGCTGCAGCGCGATGACGTGCAGGTTCTCAAGGCCGCTTCGGGCTCCGAGGCGCTGGAGCTGCTCCTCGTGCACAACGACGTGGCCCTGGCGCTGCTGGACGTGCAGATGCCCGAGATGAACGGCTTCGAGCTGGCCGAGCTGATCCGCGGCAGCGAGCGCACCCGGCATGTGCCGCTCATCTTCATGACGGCGGGCTCACGCGACCAGAACTGGCAGTTCAAGGGCTACGAGACCGGTGCGGTCGACTTTCTCTACAAGCCCATCGATCCGCACGTGCTGGTGAACAAGGCCAACGTGTTCTTCGACCTGCAAAAGCAGAAGGTGGCCCTCGCGCGCGAACTGCAGGAACGCACCGAAGCCCTGCGGGTGAACGAGATGTTCATGGCCGTGCTGAGCCATGACCTGCGGGGGCCTTTGAGCGCCCTCCTGGCGAGCGCGCTGGTGCTGCAGCGGCCGCAGGAGCCCGACAAGGTGCAGGCCATCGCCGGCAAGATGCAGTCGAGCGCACAGCGCATGGGCCGAATGATCGAGGACCTGCTGGATGTGACGCGGGCGCGCCAGTCCGGCGGGCTGCCCGTGAAGACCGGGCCCGCCGACCTGGGCGAGCTGGTGCAGCGCCCGGTGCACGAGCTGCACGTCAGCCACCCCGACCGGACCATCGAGATCACGCAAAAGGGCAACCTGACGGGCCAGTGGGATGCCGAGCGCCTGTGCCAGGTGGCGGCCAACCTCCTGGGCAATGCCATTCACCACGGCGATGCGGCCGAGCCGGTGCAGGTGATGCTGGACGGCACGGCGCCCGACCGGGTGGAGTTCACCGTGCGCAATGCCGGCACGATTCCCCCGGCACTGGTGCCCCACCTGTTCGATCCGTTCCGGGGGCGGGAGCGCGAGCCGGGGCAACACCAGGGGCTGGGGCTGGGCCTCTACATCGTGCACCAGATCGTGCAGCGCCATGGCGGCCGCATCGACGTCTGCTCGCGCGAGGGCCACACGGCCTTCCATGTGCAGTTGCCCCGCCAGCCGGCCGTGGCCCGTCCGGCAGCACGCTGATCTGTCCCACGGGCCGCACACGGCCTGGGCCTGCTTCAGCGAGCGTTGGGATCTATTGGCGTGGCCGCGGCGGCTGCGCTGCCAGAAGAACAAAAAAAGGGGGCACGAAGCCCCCGTTCACTGTGGCGGTGCTCTGCGGTCAGGCGGGGTGATTGGAGCTGGATCCGCGCAATTGATCGCGAATCGAATCCATGAGCTCTTCCAGCTCTTCCAGCTCGAATGGCTTGAGCAGCGCACGCACATTGGGGCCCAGGGCATTCAGTCCGTGGCCGAACTGGTAGCCCGAGCACAGCACGATCCAGCGCTGCGGATTCTCCGCCACCAGTTGGCGGCACAGGTCGGTGCCCGACATGCCGGGCAGGCTGACGTCGGTAACGACCAGGTCGTAGGGGCCCTGCGCATCCAGCTTCAGCGCCTCCTCGGCGGTCGCGCACAGCGACACTTCACGGTCGTCCCCCTCCAGCAGCATGCCGATGGTTTCGCGGAGCTCCGCGTTGTCCTCTACGTAAAGGATGCGCAAGGGAGGGGTCATGCTGTGGTCGGTCCGGTCGAGCGGTCTGTGAAGGTCTCCGGCTGGCGGTCGCGCGTCAGTGGAAAACGGGGTGGAGGGGTGGGCCAGCGCTTGCATCATGCCAGCGTGCGCACGGAGGGTTCGCGCGCCCATTGTCGCGTGCTGGCCGCTTGAATGAAAGCTGCTGTCTCAGCGGGGTCCACCACGCCGGCGTCCGGCTGGATGCCGGCGGCCTTCAGGATCGGCTGCGAGCCCTTGCACGCGGCGATGGCCTTGAGGTGGCCGAACGCGTCGCGGAACCAGTCCACGGCAGCGGCTTCGCGCGACAGTTGCTCGCCCGCTTCGGGCGACAGGACCGAGGCCACGGCGTCGAACACCGTGGAGGGCGTGCCGGCCAACTGGCCATCGGCCGGCAGCCGCGAGCCGTCCGCCAGCACGGCGCCGCCCACCTTTGGGGCCACGATCTTGACTGTGGCACCGGCCTTTTCCGCCGCCTTGCGCAGCGCGGCGATGGGTGCGGCGGCCGAGCCGTCCGCCACCAGGATGCCCACGCAGCGACCCTCCAGCGTGGGCTTCATGCGGTCGATGATGCGCAGCGCGGGTGACAGCGGCAGGTCTTGCACGGCGGCGGCTGCAGGGAACGGCTCGGGGAGTTCCGGCATGCCCAGTCCGTCCGCCACGCGGCCGGCCAGGCTGTCGTCCACATTGCGCAATTGCGCCACCACGGCCGTCCGCACAGCCGGCGTTTCGACCTTGGACAACTCGAACACCAGGGCCGATGCCATGTGGGCCTGTTCCAGCGGGCTCTGGCTGCGAAAGAACATGCGCGCCTGGCTGTAGTGGTCGGCAAAGCTCTCGGGCCGCACGCGGCCCTTGGCGCCGCCATCGGCCACTTCGGCGAAATGCCGTGTGCCCTGTGCCAGCGAGGCGCGCGGGCTGTCTCCGAGCAGGCTGCTCGGCTCATAGGCCACGCGGCCCTTGGGCACCTGCATCTGCATGTGGCCGTCGCGCTGCATGTTGTGGAAGGGGCACTTGGGCGCGTTGATCGGGATCTGCACGAAATTCGGGCTTCCCAGGCGCGACAGCTGCGTGTCCAGGTATGAGAACAAGCGGCCCTGCAGCAGCGGGTCGTTGGAGAAGTCGATGCCCGGCGGCACGTTGGCGGGGCAGAACGCCACCTGCTCGGTCTCGGCGAAGAAGTTGTCGGGCCAGCGGTTGAGCACCATGCGGCCGATCATCTTGAGCGGCACCAGCTCTTCGGGGATGAGCTTCGTCGGGTCCAGATGGTCGAAGGGGAACGCCTCGGCCTCTTCTTCGGTGAACAGCTGCACGCCCAGTTCCCACTCGGGGAAGCTGCCGGCCTGGATGGACTCGAACAGGTCGCGGCGATGGAAATCGTTGTCCGCCGCCTGCAGCTTCAAAGCCTCGTCCCACACCGTGGACTGGATGCCCAGCTTGGGACGCCAGTGGAACTTCACGAACGTGCTCTGGCCTTCTGCGTCGAGCAGTCGGAAGGAATGCACGCCGAAGCCTTCCATGGTGCGCAGGCTGCGCGGGATGGTGCGGTCGCTCATGGCCCACATGATCATGTGCATGGCCTCGGGCATCAGCGAGATGAAATCCCAGAACGTGTCGTGTGCGCTGGCCGCCTGCGGAAAGCCGCGGTCGGGCTCCATCTTCACGGCATGCACCAGGTCGGGAAACTTCATCGCATCCTGGATGAAGAACACCGGGATGTTGTTGCCCACCAGGTCCCAGTTGCCTTCTTCGGTGTAGAACTTGACGGCGAAGCCGCGCACGTCGCGCGGGGTGTCCACCGAGCCGGCGCCGCCGGCCACGGTGGAGAAGCGGCAAAACAGCGGCGTCTGCTTGCCCACCTCGGTGAGGATGCGGGCGGTGGTGTACTGAGACAGCGATTCGGTCAGCTCGAAGAAGCCGTGCGCGGCGGTGCCACGGGCATGCACGATGCGTTCGGGAATGCGCTCGTGGTCGAAATGCGTGATCTTTTCGCGGAGGATGAAGTCCTCCAGCAGCGTGGGGCCGCGGGGCGTGGACCGCAGCGAATTCTGGTTGTCCCCGACCGGAATGCCCTGCTGGGTGGTGAGCACCGGGTGGGCGCCTCTAGCCTGCTGCTGCAATTCGCCCCCGGTGCCGCGCAGTTCTTCGCCTTCGTGGGCCTGGGACGAGGGGGCGGAGGCCTTTTTCACGGGACGTGGAACTGCGGGTGCTTTTGCCATGGGGGGCCTTTTGGTTGAGATTGCCGTGGGACCGCCGATCTTTTGCCGTGCAGGGGGACGCTGGTGTAGGACAAGCCCGCGTCGGCCGGATTGCCCGCAGGGCGGATCACCGGGCGACCTGCCGCGCGGGCTGGCACTTCGATGCGATGTCCACTGACAAGGCGCGCCCGCGATGGGGCACATACTCCAGCAGCGGCTGATGCGGCATCGATCGAATGACCGACCCACCAGACGCAGGCTCTTTCCCATCTACCACCACGGCAGGCCCCATGATCCGAATGAAACTCCAGTTGGAGTTGGAGTACGCGGTAGGCGATCCCGGCGCTGACTTCGTCTTCAACATCCACGCAGCGCAGACGCGTTGCCAGATCGTCCAGGACGAGAACCTGGTCATCAGCCAGGACATTCCGACCCACTTGCACACCGATCCCGCCACGGGTACCCGCTGCCTGCGGCTGCATGCCGAACCCGGGCCCCTCACGCTGGCCTATACCGCGACGGTGGACCTGCACCACCACACCGCCGATCCGGCGCTCATTCCCGAGGTCGGCGTTCGCCACCTGCCCGACGATGTTGTGGGCTACATCTTTCCCAGCCGCTACTGCCAGTCGGACCGGCTGGCCACGCTGGCCATGCGCGAGTTCGGTCACCTGTGGCAGGGCTACAGCCGTGTTCAGGCGATCTGTGACTGGGTGCGCAACCACGTGACCTTCCGCTCCAACACCTCCAACTCGACCACCTCGGCGGTCGACACGTTCGTCGAGCGCGTCGGCGTCTGCCGCGACTTCGCCCACCTGATGATCGCGCTGTGCCGGGCAGTGAACATTCCCGCGCGCATCGCCACCGGCACCGACTACGGCGCCGACCCGGCGCTGGGGCCGCCGGACTTCCACGCCTACGTCGAGGCCTATCTCGGCGACCGCTGGTACCTGTTCGATCCGTCGGGCACGGCCATTCCCATGGGCATGCTGCGCCTGGCCACCGGCCGGGATGCCGCGGACGTGGCATTCGCCACCATCTTCGGCAGCGTGCAGTCACAACCGCCGAAGATCCGCGCATGGGCCGTCCAGGACCCGTCGCGGGGCTTGCAGTTGCCGCAGCATTCGTCCTTGGCATTGTCCACCGATGCGCCGCAGAGTTCGGGCGCGTCACCCTTGATGTCCGGTGGCCACTCGATGATGGCCGGCTGAGGCCTACGGGCCGGGAACGCAGTGGCTCGGGCCCGGGCTGTTTGCGGCCCTGCCCGGGGGCATCGCTGGCCGGCGGAAGCAGCCGGTATGCCTGGTGACCGTAAAAACTGCTCGATGCCCTAGTAATCATTGGCTCGATTGCTATATATTTAGTAGCAATCAAGGCCCCGGCACTGGTGCGCCAAGGCGGTCATGGCATCTCCGATGTCCGGCGCGGGCAGGCCGGCCCTGCTTCGCGCAGTTGCATGGCTCTTCGGGTGAATCCCTCCTTTCCGTTCGTGGCAGGGTTGGAATGCAGCCTCACGGAGAGGTGGCCAGGCCCTGCTGTACAGGGCCTGGCGGCAGGTACAGGGCGAACACGGGCTGGAATACCGGCTTCGGGCCCGCGCGTGCGAAACCTTTCTTTCGCCACCCTGCAACGCCGAGCGCCTTTCATGCCATCCGCTGCCCTTCCTTCATCGCTCCCTTCCCGCCGCGCGGCGGTGGACGGCGGTTTGCACGAGGGGGCTGGGTCCGGCAGCCCTCGGGCTGGTCCGCACCCTCGTGCACCCGGCCTCTCCCCGTGCTTCGGCGCAACGGCAGGAGCCCACCGCGATCCTGCCGCGCTCGCCCATCCCTCCCGGTGACCCCGCCGCCGCGAGCGCGGCCAGCTTGCCGCCCCGTGCCTTGCCCCAAGCTTCGCCCCCTGGTCCCGCCTGGGGCGCGCTGGCCTCGCGCGGCATGCACCTGCTGCAGCCCCATCCCGCCGTGCTGCGGTTCGGTGCCCGGCACCTGGTGTCTCCCGTCCTGTGGCTGGGCGAGCAGATGCGAACCCATTCCGAATGGACCTTGCTGGCCGTGCACACGCTGCAAGACCCAGCCTCTGCCGCCGCATTGGCGCAGCGTGTGGCGCTGGCGGCCGGGCTGTTGGCCACCGGCACCGCCGCGCTGTCGCGGCAATTGCAGGAGCGCGACGATCCGCAGGCCGTGGCCCGCATCGCGCAAGCGCTGGTGGACCTGGATGCCGCACGGCTGGCGGGCGAGCTGCTGGGCGAGGCGGTCCAGGGCCTGCTCCAGCGGCTGCCCGACCGCGACGTGGCAGGACTTCAGTTGTTCGTGGGGATCGGCGCGGTGATGGCCCACTGGCACCTGAAGCACCGCGCCCCGGCACCTGCGCCGATTTCGCCCCCGGAGGTGCCGGACACCACCGCGACCCCGGTCACCACCACGGCGCATGGGGAACCTCCCCGCCCACGAAGCGCAGGGCTGGACCGCGTGGTCCTGGCCAACGCGGTGGTGGCCCTCCACCATGCGGGACAGGGCGTGCTGGGCGAGGGGTACGCCCGTGGCGTGGCCGAATCGCTGTCCGACGGCGTGCGGGAGGCCGTGGGCCAGTGGCTGGCGCGGGCACGGGAGCGGCGGTAGCGCCACGCGACCGCCGATCACCCCGCCCGGCGGAAGGTCAGGTTCACGCGGACCGCTCCCCACTCCGCGTGGTGGCCTTGCGGCACCGGCAGCACGCCGTGAAAGCGCAGGCGGTCCTCCCCGCCCCACACCACCACATCGGCATGGCGCAGCGGCACGCGCAGGGCGCGGTCGCTGCGCGCCAGGCCACCCCAGAGGAACGTGGCCGGGAGCCCGAGCGAGACCGAGACGATGGGCGCCCGCAGGTCGCGCTCGTCGCGGTCCTGGTGCAGCGACAGGCGCGTGCCCGGGGCATACCGATTGACCAGGCAGGCATCCGGGGCGAAATCCGCAAAGCCGGCCGCTGCCGCCGCCTCGCCCGCCAGCGTGGACAGCACGGCAGGCAGGGCGGGCCACGGCCTGCCGCTGTCCGGGTCCACGGCGACGTAGCGGTAGCCGCGGGCATCGCTCACCCAGCCCAGGGCGCCGCAGTTCGTGGTGGCCACCGACATGCCGGCGCCCGCCCGGCGTCGCCATGTG